>JASLAV010000189.1 GCA_030146905.1 Lentzea sp.
TGTGCAACGGGGGCATGGCGGCGTAGAGCCGCCCGTCCTCGATCACCGGACGCATGTACTTGGCGAACAACGTGATCAGCAACGTCCGGATGTGGCTGCCGTCGACGTCCGCGTCGGCCATCAGGATCACCCGGCCGTACCGCATCTGGGAGAGCTCGAACGTGCGGCCGGTGCCCGCGCCCAGGACCTGGACGATGGAGGCGATCTCGGCGTTCCGCAACGTGTCGGCCAGGGAGGCCTTCTGGACGTTGAGGATCTTGCCGCGCAACGGGAGCAGCGCCTGGTACTCGGAGACGCGCGCCATGCGAGCCGAGCCGAGGGCGCTGTCGCCTTCCACGAGGAACAGCTCGGAGCGCGACACCCCGGTGGTGCGGCAGTCGACCAGCTTGGCCGGCATCGCCGCGCCTTCCAGCGCCGTCTTGCGGCGGGCCGCGTCCTTCTGCTGCTTCTGCGTCAGCCGCACGCGGGAGGCGTCGACGACCTTCTGCAGCACGGTCTTGGCCTCGACCTTGGTCTTGCGGTCCTCCGTCCACGCACGGACCTGCTTGTCGACGATGCCCTGCAGCACCTTGGTGATGCCCGCGGTGGACAGCTCGTCCTTGGTCTGCGAGGTGAACTGCGGTTCGGGGAGGCGGACGTGGACGACGGCGGTCATGCCCTCCAGCACGTCGTCCAGGGTCGGCATGTCCTCCTTGGGCTTGAGCAGGCCGCGGGTCTTGGAGATGGCGTCCTGCACGGACTTCAGGACGGCGCGGTCGAAGCCGCGGCGGTGGGTGCCGCCGTGCACGTTGCGGATGGTGTTGGTGAAGCACTCGACGGTGCGCTCGTAGCCGGTGCCCCAGCGCAGTGCCACCTCGACCTCGGCCTGACGCTCCACTTTGGACCGCATCACGCCGTTCTCGTCGGCGGCGTTCTCGAAGTAGGTGCCGGAGCCGGTGATCACCAGGGTGCCCGAGACGGCGCGGTCGCCGGAGGGCGCCAGGAACTCGACCATGTCGGTCAGGCCGTTGGGGTAGTGGAAGACCTCTTCCGAGATCGCGTCTTCCAGTGCGGACTTCAGGACGTAGGTCACGCCGGGCACGAGGAACGCGGTGTTGCGGAGCTTCGTGCGGACGAACTCCACGTCGAGGGAGGCGCCGTTCTCGAAGTAGCGGGCGTCGTGCCAGTACCGGATCGAGGTGCCGCTCGACTCGTTGCGCTTCATCTTGCCGGTGACCTGGAGGCCGCCCTGGCGGGTGAACTTGGCCTTGGGGCCCTGGCCGTCGAAGACGCCGGGGACGCCGTGGGCGAACGACATCTCGTGCACCTTGCCGCTGCGCCGCACCGTGACGTCGAAGCGGTGTGAGAGGGCGTTCACGGCGGAGGCGCCGACGCCGTGCAGACCGCCGGAGGTCTTGTAGCCGGAGCCGCCGAACTTGCCGCCCGCGTGCAGCCTGGTGAGGACGAGTTCCACACCGGACAGACCGGACTTCGCGTGCACGTCGGTCGGGATGCCCCTGCCGTCGTCGTCGACCTGGACGCTGCCGTCGGCGTGCAGCGTGACCACGATCTTCGAGGCGTGCCCTGCCACGCCCTCGTCGGTCGAGTTGTCGACGATCTCGCTGAAGAGGTGGTTGATCCCCCGGCTGTCGGTCGACCCGATGTACATGCCTGGCCGCTTGCGGACGGCCTCCAGACCTTCGAGGTGCGTGAGGTCGTCGGCCCCGTACAGGGTCTCTGCGGTCACGGGTACTGCTCCCTGGATCGTGTGCGGACTGCCAGCAGGGTATCCGCACGCACCGACAATTTTTCGCAGGACGTCGGTCACGGTCGTGGAAACCGCCCTGGGTGGTGCGTCACAAAGCCGGGCGCGACGGTTTCCTCACGGGGTGGAGTCGTGGTCCAGTCCTGGAGTACCCGCATTTCAGGACCGTGAAGACCTGCGGACGCGTTCAGAGCGGACGGTGCGGTGGACGGCCAGTGGCCGGACGAGATCCGGTCCTCCAGGACGCGCAGGGCGGTCAGCTCCTCGGCCGCCGTGTGCATGCAGTGGCCCGCACGGTCGACGAAGAGCCGCCGCACGTCACGCCCCCGGTAGGCGTCCGCGTGCTCCACGCTCGTCGGGTCGCCGAGTGCGTGCAGCGTCACGACTGGCGACTGTGCGCGACCGGCAGGGTCGCCGTACGTCCGCAGCCACCGGACCGCGGCGGCGTCGGCGGCGACACGGGGGGCGGCGGCCAGTGCCGCCAGATCGGCGTCGGGGGACACCCCGGCCTCCCGGTAGGCGGCCAGCACCAGGTCCCGCTGGGACGCCCTCTCCAGCAACACCCGGTAGTCCACACCCGTGTTCCAGCTCGGGTTGCCGCCGGCGCGGGTCTCGATGTCGGCGCGGACGCTCCCCCACGCCAGCGAGCGCGCGACGGTCCGGTCGTGGACGGCCGCCTGTTCGACGGCCTCGGCGACGCCGGTCGGGCGCGGTTCGTGCACGCGGGACCAGGCGGGGATGCCGGCGACGGCGTTGGCCAGCGCCAGGCGGGCCCGTCCGAGACCGGTGCCCAGCGCCGACTCGACGGCGGCGACCGCGCGGGTCTCGTTCGCGGCGGGATCGGTCACGCGCACGACCTCGAGCGACGGGTCCAGCAGGGTGCGGAAGACGAAGCCCAGGTCGAGCAGCTGGTTGGACCGCAGGACGGCCCCGCCCAGCGCCCCGCACATCGCCAGCACGCCGTCGAACCGCGACCGCTCTCCCAGCACCACCGACGTCAGCCCGCCCAGCGACGACCCCCACGCGATCACGCGGCGGGGACGGGCGACCTCGCGGGAGAACCACGACACCAGCGCGGGCTGGTCGCGCAACGCGTCCGGTACCGCGTGCCCGTGCGGTACCCGGTACCGGGAGGCCGCGAGAGCGTATCCGCGGTCCAGCAGCTCCGTCCGCCCCGCCGGTCGCGACGCCATCTCGACCGGCGGGGTGTAGCCGGCGGGATAGGTCCCGTGGCTGTAGAGCAAAAGCGTGCCGTTCCAACGCGATGGCACTTCGACGCGGTACTCCGCGCCATCAATCTGTCCTGTGTGGACAGTTAAGTTCACAGGCTCGGCCGGCGTCAGCAACGACACCGCGAGCAACAGCTTCCCCAGCACCTCGACCCCCTCTGACGATCACGTGCCCCTCAGCCTCCCCGGCACCGGCCGCGAGCGCGTCCGCCGGAGCGTTGACCGGGACTACGCGAGGTTGCGTACGAGACCGTTCCGAGACCTTCCCGAGACGGACCCGTGAACCGGGATGAACACCGGCACGTATGCCCCGGTGTCGGAGATGGACCGGAGGACGGAGTGATCGCGTGCGCCATGGTGTGGACTCAGGTCTCTTCCAGCAGACCGCGCACAGCCCGTCCTACTTCGAGCTGTCGAGGACCGGCGCCGGTGAGCTCGTCGACTTCTGCATCCCCTGCAACCCGTACTTCCCGACCCCGGAGATGTTCGAGGAGCTCTCCAAGAACCTCGAGGCGGTGCTGAAGTTCTACCCGAGCGACTCGGCGAAGATCGCGCAGCAGCTCAGCACGGTCCTCGGGCTCAACCCGGCCACGATCGCCATGTCGAACGGGTCGACCGAGCTGATCACATGGATGGACCACCTGTGGATCCACGAGAGCGTCGCCATCCCCATCCCGACCTTCGGCCGCTGGACCGACCAGCCGATGGAGAGCAACAAGCGCGTCGACATGTTCCTGCTCCAGGAGAGCACCAACTTCGAGCTGGACGTCGACGAGTACATCAAGTTCATCCGCACGCGCGGCAGCAAGGTCGCCGTGATCTGCAACCCCAACAACCCCGACGGCGGTTACCTGCCCCGGCGGGAGATCGTCCGGTTCATGGACGAGCTGGCCGACCTGGACCTGATCGTGATCGACGAGTCGTTCATCGACTTCGTCGAGGTGGAGCGCATGCCGTCGGTGGCGGCCGAGGCGTCCATCCGGCCCAACGTGGTCGTGCTGAAGAGCCTCGGCAAGAACTTCGGCCTGCACGGCATCCGCTTCGGCTACCTGGTCGCGAACCCCGGTCTCGCCGGCAAGATGCGCAGGACGCTGCCGAAGTGGAACCTCAACTCCATCGCGGAGACCGTCGTGTTCATGCTGGCCGAGCACGAGGCCGAGTACGCGGAGAGCCTGCGGCTGCTCTCCCGCGACCGCTACCGCATGGGTGTGGAGCTCTCGCGCATCCCCGATCTGACCGTGTACTCGTCGCAGGCCAACTTCCTGCTGGTCAAGCTCGGCAACGGCGTGGACGGCCGCGAGCTGCGCGACCACCTGCTGTCCCGCCACCAGGTCTTCATCCGCGAGTGCGGCAACAAGCTCGGCATGAGCAGCCGGTTCGCGCGCCTGGTGGTGCGTCCGGAGCACGACGTCGACCGGCTCGTCGAGGGCATCCGCGACTTCACCCAGGCGAGGTGGACGACAGAGCACCCGAGCCATTCGAGCCATTCGACCGAACCGTCGCTCCTCATGCACAGCGCCTAACCCTTTGAAAGGCAGACCATAGATGTCATCACCGCACGTCCTCAGCGGCCGGCGCGGCCAGGTGGCCGCGGCCGCGCTGGTGGGCGCCACACTGCTCAACGCGGCGATGTTCGGTGGCACGAACGCCACCGCGTCGTCCCACCGCGAGGCGCCCCTCGTCGCGGGTGACCCGGCCGTGGACAACACGGACCTGTACGCGTTCGTCAGTCCCGACCACAAGGACACGGTCACGCTGGTCGGGAACTGGTTCCCGTTCCAGGAGCCGAACGGCGGGCCCAACTTCTTCCCGTGGGCCGAGGACGCGCAGTACGACTTCAACATCGACAACGACGGTGACGCGAAGGCCGACGTGATCCTGCGCTGGCAGTTCCGCACCGAGGACCAGCGCAAGAACAACACGTTCCTGTACACCAACGGTGTCGTGGACTCGCTGGACGACGAGAACCTGCTGTTCCGCCAGCGCTACGACCTGGAGGCCATCTACGAGAACGGCCAGAAGGTCAAGCTCGTCACCAACGCCCAGGTCGCGCCGTCGCCGAACGGCGCGGCGTCGATGCCGGACTACAAGAAGCTGCGCGAGCAGGCGACGGTGCAGGTCCCCGGCGGCGGCAAGGTCTACGTCGGACCGGCCGAGGACTCGTTCTTCCTCGACCTGCGCGTGTTCGACCTGCTCTACGGCGGCAACCTGAGCGAGGTCGGCCAGGACACGCTGCGCGGGTACAACGTCAACACGATCGCGGTCCAGCTGCCCAAGCAGGCGCTGGCGCTGAAGAACGACGCGCACCGCAACCCGAACATCGGCGTCTGGAGCACCACGCAGCGCCGCACCATGAAGCTCTCGCCCGGCAAGGCGGAGCCGGTGGGCGACTTCGTGCAGGTCTCGCGCCTGGGCAACCCGCTGGTCAACGAGGTCGTGGCGCCCGCGGGCCTCAAGGACGCGTTCAACGGCCTGCGCCCCGACCAGGACGCCGGCGTGAAGGAGCTCGTGGACCGGGTCGTGAACCCGGAGCTGCCGAAGCTGGTCGAGCAGATCTACAAGATCCCCGCGCCGCAGGGCCAGCGCGACGACCTGGCCGAGATCTTCCTGACCGGCATCACGAAGAAGCTCGGCGCGCAGATCGACGCCGACCTGAACTCGCAGATCAACAACGCCGACGTCGACAAGAACCGGTTCCGGCCGTCGGAGATGCTGCGGCTGAACATGATGATCGAGCCGAACGCCAACCCGAACCGCCTCGGCCTGCTCGCCGGCGACACGCAGGGCTTCCCCAACGGACGCCGCCTCACCGACGACGTGGTCGACATCGGCATCCAGGCGCTCGAGGGCGCCGCGGCGTCCGGCAAGATCGTCGAGGCGCTCGCCACCGGTGACAAGGTCGACCAGAACGACCAGCCGTTCGAAGCGGCCTTCCCGTACGTGGCGCTGCCCCGCAACGGCACGGCCGTCAACGCCTCCGGCAACACCGCGGAGGTCGCGGTCAACCCGGTCGGCAGGATCGGCAACCTCGACCCGATGGCGATGACCACCGCGGTCGGTTCCGCCGCCGTGTTCGCCGCCGGCTTCTTCCTGTGGCGCAAGCGCCAGCAGTCGATCCGCAAGTACGGGTCGCACTCGAAGTGAAGTACCAGCGACGGCAGGCCGTCGCGGTGGGTCTCCTGGTCACCGCGGCGCTTGCCCACCTAGCCGCCTCCGGTCCTGCCGACAGCAGGGCCGGGGGCGAGCCCCCTGTTCCGGCCGTGGCGCGGCAGAACCAGATGCACCGCGTGGTGCACCAGCTCCAGCAGCGGCTGCACACCGTGCCGCAGGACAAG
>JASLAV010000026.1 GCA_030146905.1 Lentzea sp.
TCGCCCATCGCGTCCTACCAGCCCGTGCCGCCCGACCGCAGCCGTCCCGGCACGTACTGGCTGAACCCGTTGGGCGTCACCGAACGCAGCCGCACGCTGTCCGAGGTGACGGCGTTCCACGAGGCCGTGCCCGGCCACCACTACCAGTTCTCGATCGCCGCCGAGACGGAACTGCCCGACATGCGCAAGTACGCGTTCATCGAGGCGTACCTGGAGGGCTGGGGTCTCTACACCGAGCGCCTCGCCGACGAGATGGGGCTGTACTCGTCCGACGAGCAGCGCCTCGGCATGCTGGGCCTCGACGCGATGCGCGCCAGCCGGCTCGTGGTCGACACCGGGTTGCACGCGTTCGGGTGGTCGCGGCAGCAGGCGGTCGACTACCTGCGCGAGAACACCGTCATGACCGAACCCGAGATCCACTCGGAGATCGACAGGTACATCGAGACGCCGGGCCAGGCGCTCGCGTACATGGTGGGGCGCCTGGAGATCCAGCGCGTGCGCGCGGAGGCCGAGGCGAGGATGGGCGACAGGTTCGACGTCCGCGCCTTCCACGACCTGGTGGTGGGGAGCGGCGCGGTGCCGCTCTCCACCCTCGACCAGATCGTCACTTCTTGGGCTGACGCTCCATGACGGAGTGCTTCTTCGAGTAGGCGAAGTAGATGATCAGGCCGATCGCGAACCAGGCCGCGAACCGCAGCCAGGTCTCCGGCGTGAGGAACGTGATCAGCCAGATCGAGAAGATCACGCCGATCACCGGCACCACGGGCATGCCCGGCGTCCTGAACGTGCGCGGGAGGTCGGGCTGCTTGTAGCGCAACACGATCACGGCGATGCAGACCACGACGAACGCCAGCAGGATGCCGATGTTCGTGAGCTCCGCGGCCTCGGCGATCGGCAGGAACCCGGCGATGACCGCGGAGGCGATGCCCAGCACCCAGGTGATGCGCGACGGCACGCGCTTCACCGGGTGCGTCTTCGCGAACCACGGCGGCAGCAGCCCGTCGCGGCTCATCGAGTAGCCGACGCGTGCCGCGCCGAGCAGGAACGTGAAGAGCACCGTGGTGATGCCGAGGATCGCGCCGACGCTGATGATGATGCCGAGCACGGGCAGACCGACGTCGGCGAACGCCGTGGCGAACGCGGACTCCGCGTCGACGTCGGAGTAGTTCACCATCCCCGTCAGCACCAGGCAGGCCAGCACGTACAGGACCATCGAGACCCCGAGCGAGTAGATGATCGCCTTGGGCATGTGCTTCTGGGAGTCCTTCGACTCCTCGGCCGCCGTCGACATGGCGTCGTAGCCGAAGACCGCGAAGAACACCGTCGCCGCACCCGTGAGGGCACCCGAGATGCCGAACGGGAAGAACGGGTTGTAGTTGTCGGTGTCGATGTGGAACGCGCCCACGATGATGACCAGCGCCACCACCGCGACCTTCAGGTACACCAGCGTGGTCTCGAACCGCGCCGCGTTCTTCATGCCCGTGTTCAGCACGTACGCGATCAGCAGGCACAGCAGCACCGCGAACAGGTTCACCTTGTACGTGCCGGCCGCGACGTCACCGGTCTCGGTGCCCGGCGCGCCCAGCATCCACTGCGGCAGCTGGAGGTTGAGCAGGCTGAGCAGTTCGGTGAAGTAGCCGGAGATGCCGATCGCCACCACCGCCACGATCGCGGTGTACTCGAGCAGCAGGTCCCAGCCGATGAACCAGCCGACGAGCTCGCCGAGCACCGCGTAGCCGTAGGTGTAGGCGCTGCCGGCCTTGGGGATCAGGCCCGCGAACTCCGCGTACGAGAACGCCGCCGCGGCGCTCGCGACACCGGCCACGAGGAACGAGATCAGCACGGCCGGGCCCGCCGTCTTGTTGGCGACGGCGCCGGCGAGGGAGAAGATGCCGGCGCCGATGATGCCGCCGATGCCGATCGCGGTCAGCTGCCACAGGCCCAGTGTTCTGGTGAGCCCGTCGCCTGAGTCCTCGGCGATCTGGTCGATGGGCTTGCGCCTGAAGACGCCCTGTGTGGTCATGCCTAGCTCCCTTGGTGAGTGGGTCCGGGCGAACCTATGCGTGCCCACTGTCACGCGGTTTGTCCGGACCCACCAATCAGAGAGCTGTTTTTTGGCTTCTCGTGCTGTTTACGACCTGCTGAACACGATCTTGCCGGCGGTCTCGCCGTCCAGCATCGCCTTGAACCCCCGCTCGGCGTCCTCGAACTCCAGCTCCGCGCCGATCTGCGGCTTGAGGCCGTTGATCGAGCAGAACCGCAGCAGGTCGCCCAGCTCCTCGCGCGTGCCCATGGTCGAGCCCGCCACGCGCAGCTGCAGGAAGAACAACCTCTGGAGCTCGGCCGCGGAGGCGTCACCTGACGTCGCGCCGGAGATCACCACGATGCCGCCGGGCTTCAACGACTTGATCGAGTGCGACCAGGTGGCCTTGCCGACGGTCTCGAACACGGCGTCGACCCGTTCCGGCAGGCGCGCGCCCGACTCGAACACGTCGTGCGCCCCCAGCGACGTCGCCAGAGCGCGCTTCTCCTCGGTGCGGCCCGTGACCCAGACGCGGAAGCCCGCGGCACGGCCGAGCTGGACGAGCGCCGTCGAGACACCGCCCGACGCGCCCTGCACGAGCATCGTCTGGCCGGGGCGCAGATCGGACTTCACGAACAGCATCCGGTACGCCGTCAGCCACGCCGTGCCCATGCACGCGGCCTCGGCGAACGTCAGGCCGGCCGGCTTGGGCAGCACGTTGCGGGCGGGGACGACCACGTAGTCGGCGAACGTGCCCTGGTGCTTCTCGGTCAGCAGCGTCCGCTTCGGGTCGAGCGTCTCGTCGCCTTCCCAGGCCGGGTCGCCGATGACGGCGTGCACCACCACCTCGGTGCCGTCGTCGAGGGTGCCCGCGCCGTCGCAGCCCAGGATCATCGGGAACCGCTCGGGCTTGATGCCGACGCCGCGCAACGTCCACAGGTCGTGCATATTGAGGCTGGCCGCCTTGACCGCGACGCGCACCCATCCCGCGGGGACCTCGGGGTCGGGCCGCTCGCCGACGCGGAGCGAGGCCAGCGGGTTCTCAGGACTGGGTTCTGCTGCGTAAACGGCGAACATGGTTGGCAACATACCCATCTGGATCGTGGCCAAAGGCCGTGACACCGGTCACGAGACTAGGCTGAGGTGCGTGGACTGGCTGGTGCAGTGGTGGGACGGGGTCGAGCTGTGGGTCGTGCAGCTGCCCGTCGCCGTGCAGTTCCCCGTCGTGATGGTCGTGGTGTTGCCGCTCTGCCTGGGCGTGGCGCGGCTCATCGACCGCGTGGCGGACTGGGGTGCCAAGAACCCGGCCTCCGGTGCCGACGCGGCGCCGGACCCCGAACCTGAGCCCGAGTCGGAGAAGGTCGCCGCGTGAGTCCTGGTCGTCGCCTGACCGTCGCACTGGTCGGGCTCGTCGCTCTTGTCGTCGTCGGGTGGTTCGTCAAGGACAACACGTCCCCGGCGCCACCTGGGGCGACGACGCCGGTCGTCACGCAGAGCGGAGCCGTGCCCGGCGCGAGCTCCGGCATGGACGTCCAGCCGCTGTCGAAGCTGCCTGCCGAGGCCGCGAAGACCTGGAAGCTGATCGAGTCGAACGGGCCGTTCCCGTACCCGCGCAACGACGGCGTCACGTTCCAGAACCGCGAGAAGCGGCTGCCGGCCAAGGACTCCGGGTACTACAAGGAGTACACCGTGCCGACGCCCGGCAGTTCCGACCGCGGCGCGCGCAGACTCGTCACCGGGTCGGAGAAGGAAGTCTTCTACACCGGCGACCACTATTCGACGTTCGTCGTCGTGGACGTGAAGAAATGAAACGACACATTCTCGTTTCGGAGAAGAACGCCGCGATCGCGGCCATTGCCAAGGCCCTCGGCTTCCCTTCCTGGTTCGGGCAGAACCTCGACGCGCTGTACGACAGCCTGACCGATCTCTCGTGGCTGCCCGCGGGCGAATACGTGCTGGTCGTGCCCGTGGACCTGGACCCTGCGGTCACCGACGTCCTGCGCGACGCCGCGAAGCGGACCGCTGAGTCCGGTGACCGGAAACTGCGCGTGGTTCGCACGGAAAGGTGACTCGGGCTGCGGCATCGCCGTCCGGAGTGGACAGTGCAGCTCCATGGGAACGCGATTCCGCCGCCTGGGCTGTGCGCTCAGTGCCGTCGCGGTTGTAGGAATGCTCTGCCCGGCCGTCTCCTACGCCGGTGACCCCGACTGCTCGCAGGAGAAGGCCTTCACGCCGTTCGACACCGCCGAGGGCGACAACCCGGTGACGATGCAGAGCGGCCGCGTGGTCGAGCTGCGCGCGTCGAACGAGTCCAAGTGCGCGTGGGGCCGCATCTCGCAGGGCACACCCGGTGAGGAGATCTGGACGGACCGCAAGGACCCCTCGTCCGACGAGCACGAGGGGTTCCTCGGGTACACCAGGATCGACTCGGGCACCGCGAAGTACACCGAGGCGTTCAAGAACGACGGCAAGATCATGCGCGCCTGCGGGTCGTCGCGGGGCGTGATCGAGTGCACGGGCTGGTTCTAGCCCCGGCTCAGTCTTCGGCGGGTACCCAGGAGGGCTTGCGCTTCTCCCTGAAGGCCGTGATGCCCTCCTGGCCCTCAGGGCCGCCGAAGTGCTGGGCCGACAGCTTCAGCATGTCCGCGAAGACCTCGCCGAGGTTCGTGGACCGCTCCTGCCGCAGCATCTCCTTCGTGGCGGCCAAGGCGGTCGGAGCCCCGAGCGCGAGCATGTCCGTGTAGCGGCGCACCTCGGCGTCGACGCCGTCCACCGGCACCGCGGAGTTGAGCAGGCCGATCTCCACGGCGCGCCGCGCGTCGAACGTCTCGCCGGTGAGGAACAGCTCGTGTGCCTGGCGGGGGAGCAGGCGCGGCAGCACGGTCACCGAGATGACCGCCGGCACGACACCGATCCGCACCTCGCTGAACGCGAACGTGGCCTCGTGCGCCGCGACCGCGATGTCGCAGGCCGCGACGATGCCGACGCCACCCGCGCGGGCCGGGCCCTTCAGTGCGGCGACAACGGGTTTCGGACTGGTCCAGAGCTGTTCGAGGATCGCGGGGAACTCGTTGACCCCCTGGTCTCCCGCGCTCGCGCCGGCGGCCTCCTTGAGGTCCATGCCGGAGCAGAACACGGAGCCGGTGTGGGTCAGCACGACCACGCGCACCTGGTCGTCCTGCGCGGCCACGGTCAGGTGCTCGCGGAGCTCGCGGCGCAGCTGTGACGACAGGGCGTTGCGGTTGTGGGGGGAGTCCAGCGTGATCGTCGCGATGCCACGCCGCACCTCGTAGTGGACCAGCTCGTCTGCCATGGCGCTGACCTTAGCCGTGGCCATCTTTGACAGTATTCTGTCAACATGGCAGTCTGCTGTCATGACTTCCGAGACGGTGTACCTGGTGTTAGCCGATGAGCTCGCCGACTGGGAGTACGGCCACGTGGCCGCTCAGGTGAGCCTTCAGCAGTTCCAGCAACGTCCTGGGCGGTACGAGCTGAAGACCGTCGGTCTGACGACGGACCCGATCCGCACCGTCGGTGGCGTGCGGATGCTGCCTGACATCGCGCTGGCGGAAGTCACCCTGGACAACGCCGCGATGCTCGTGATGCCGGGTGGTGACGGCTGGGAGACCGGTGCGCTGGCGGAGTTCGCCAGGCTGGCGCGCCGGTTCCGCGAGGCGGGCAAGCCGATCGCGGCGATCTGCGGTGCGACGGTCGGGCTGGCGGCCGAGGGACTGCTCGACGACGTGGCGCACACGTCGAACGCCCGCGAGGCACTCGGCACCTACGGCGGAGCGGCGCTCTACCGCGACGAACGCGTGGTGCGGGATCGGGGCGTGATCACGGCGGGCGGCGCGAGCGCATTGGAGTTCGCGCGCGAGGTCTTGGCGGAGCTGGAGGCGTACTCCGCGCGGACGCTGGAAGCCTGGTACGAGTTCCAGCGCGACGACACGCCGGAGGCGTTCGGGAAGCTGGTGGCGAGTGTCCAGGACTGAGTCGGGCGACGTCCTGACCGACGTCGTGATGAGGACCTTCCGCCTGTACGGCGCGTTCCTCGACGCGGCCGAGGTGATGACGAAACCGGTCGGCCTGACCGCGGCGTGGTGGCAGGTGCTGGGAGCCGTGCTGCGCGAGCCGTTGTCCGTCTCCGGCGTCGCGCGGGAGATGGGCCTGGCGCGCCAGTCCGTGCAGCGGATCGCGGACCTGTTGGTGGACAAGGGTTTGGCGGAGTACCTGCCGAACCCCGCGCACGCCCGTGCGAAGCTGCTCCGCCCGACCGCCGACGGGTACGCGGCCGTCGCACGGCTGCGGGAGGCGCAGCACGAGTGGGCGAACCGCGTCAGTGCGCAGGTCTCGCTGGAAGACCTGCGCACGACGCTCGCCACGATGACCGCCTTGGTCGCGGCCACCTCCTGACGCCCGGCAGGGGTGGGGGCGTCAGGAGGTCAGCCGATCGTCGTGGTCGTCAGGACGGGGTTGGGGTCCGGGTAGCCCTTGGCGGCGGCGTCGATCGGGAACCCGATGACGGTGACCACCGCGGTGAAGGTGAGACCGGGCGCGTCGTAGCTGGTGCCGCCCAGCTTCGTGGTGATCGTGCCGGTACCGCCGGCCTGCAGCTCGATCGTGACGGTCGGCAGCTCGAAGTCCGCACCGCCCTTGATCGGACCGGGCACGCTCAGCACGACGTCGGTGCCCTGCAGGGCGATCGTCGGCGTGCCGCCGAGCCCGGAACCGCCGGAGAGGCTCGCGGAGCGGAACGACGAGTTGGCCGGCACCGGCAACCTGAGCGCGAGGCCCTTGACCTCGCGGACCTGCCGACCGGCAGCCTCGGACGGGATCGTGTTGGGCGCGGGATCGATGGTCACCGTGAGGGCGCCGTTCGGCGCGACGCTCGCGGGTGCCGCCGCGTCGACGCCCTGGTCGAGCGTGAAGTCCGACGACTGCCCGGCGGCGCTCGCCCTGAGCTTGTAGGTGATGGTCTGCGGAGCTGCTGCTGACGCGCTGGAGGCGAACATCAGCATCGGCACCAGTAGCAGGGACCCGATTCCGGCTAGCTTCATGGCCTCTCCCCGTTGAGTGGACGAGGGACACTTCCAGCACGCGGCGTAGTCACCTGACTACTCATGAGTAGGTTTCACGTCAACGCTTCACAGTTCACTTCGCCCGAACGGCGCGGTGCGGTTGTGGCGGTTGGGACCAAATGTGCTAAGCTGCACGCATAGCCTCCACCACTAGGTGAAGGAAGTGAGCCCAGGTGCGCTTCCGGACGGTTGCTGCCTGGGCTTCGCGCTGCTCAGGGCTCAATGCGAGTGACAACGGGCCTGATTCGCCGTACCCAGTCGCCGCCGGCACCCAGACACCAGGCGACGGCGTCGCTCACCCAGAGCGCCGGTTCCGCGGACGACTGGATGTGTTCGTAGACGATGCCCGCATCGCGTGCCTTCGTACGGGCGAGCACCACTCGGTCGCGTCCGTTGCTCGCGTGGTCGCGGGAGTCGAGGACCAGCCTGCTCACACCGCGCTCAACCGCTGCCACCACCAGTCGTTCCAGCAGAACGGCTCGTGCCCGATCACCCTTTTCTCTGCTGGACTACCACGACCACCTCGAACGTGTGCTCGACGATGCGCGACACGATGAACTTGCGGCGGCTGTCCTTTTCGGACTTGAAGTGCACTCGCCGCTCACCTGGCAGGAGAAGTCCCCGCATCAGTGGCCGGGTCGAGTGCAGCGCGGCGGGAGCGACGAGCGTCGCGGCGAGCAGGTGGCCGCCGCGTTCTGTCTCGTCGACGAACATGTGCATCCGGACAGGATCGCAGGCAGGGCAGGCAATTCCTGTTCGGGTGATCGTGAAGAGGGCACCTTGCCGGTGAACGGCTAAGCCGCCACCGCCTGCCGCGCCACCGCCTCGTCGTACCGGTCCAGCACCAGCTGAGCGACCTCGACGTCATCCCCCAACGGCCGCGCCACGACAGCGTCCCCTGCCAGCGACGCCACCTTGTCCGGCAGCAACCCCGGCGCCAGGAACCAGGACGCGACAGCGATCCGCGAAGCCCCGCGAGCGCGCAACCGCGCGATCGCCTCCGGCACGGTGGGCGAGGCGATCGACGCGAAAGCCGCCTCGACCCCTGCCCAGCCCGACTCGCGGGCCCAGCGCCGCGCCACCGAGGCCACGGCCTCGTTCGCCGGGCCGTGCGACGACCCCGCCCCGGCGAGCACCACGCCCAAAGACCTGTCCCCGAACGAGATCCCGGCCTCGGACAGGCGCCGCAGAGCAGCCGACTCCAGCCGCGGATCGGGGCCCAGCACCGGCGTGACGACCGCCGGGACCCGCGACTCGGCCACGGCGGCCGGGACGTCGACCCGTGCGTGATAAGCCTTGCCCAGCAACAGGGGTACGACCACCGAGGGGCCGCGCAGCACGTCGCTCAAGCGGGGTGCGCACAGGTCGAGGAAGCAGCCGCGGACGTCCAGGTCGGGCCGCAGCGACCGCACCACGTCCAGCAGGGCGTGGATCGACGCGGCCGAGCGGGGGTCACGGCTGCCGTGCGCGACGGCGATGAGCGGGGTCACAGCGCCCCCGTCAGTCCGCGGGCCCGCAGCACGGCGCGTTCCAGCGGCCGGAACAGCATCAGCTCGATGCCGATGCCCACCAGCAGGATCAGGAAGATCGCGGCGATCACCATGTTGATGTCGTTCAGCGACGACCCGTTGTGCAGGTACTGGCCGAGACCGGTGCCGAGCTGGGGTGAGGTCGCGATGATCTCCGCGGCCATCAGCGACCGCCACGAGAACGCCCAGCCCTGCTTCAGTCCGGCCAGGTAACCGGGCAGGGCCGCCGGCAGCAGGATGTACCGGGCAGAGGCCAGGCGGCCGGCTCCCAGAGCGCGCCCGACGCGGGGCAGCAGCGGCGGGATCTGGTCGATGCCCGCCACCAGGCCGTTGGCGATCGACGGCACGGAGCCCATCAGCACGACGAAGTAGATCGTCGACGGCGTCACGCCGAACCACAGGATCGCGGCGGGGACCCAGGCCACCGACGGAAGTGACTGCAGGCCCGTCAGCAACGAGCCGATCGCCGCGCGCACCACCCGCACCTTGGCCACCAGCAGGCCCAGCGGTGTCGCGATCAGCACGGCCGCGATGAAGCCGAACACCGCGCGGTGCAACGAGGTCCACAGGATGCCGAACGCCTCACCGGAGCCGATCGAGCGCACCAGCTCGTCCCACACGTTCACCGGCGCCGGCAGCTGGAACTCCGGCAGCAGCGCGGAGGCCCACAGCGCCTGCCACACGCCGAGCAGCAGCGCGAAGGCGATGATCGGTGGTACGCCGGTCTTCAGGAAACGGCGCCAGAGCGGCACTTTCCGCACCTCGACGGGCGCGTCCAGTGCGTCGAGGCCGGCGCCGACCTTGTCGAGCGTGTCAGGAGGCGTGGCCACTGATGACCTCTCGCAGATTGGTGTTGATCTCGTGGAGAACCGCGTCGGAGGAGTCCGTGACGTCCCACTCGCTCACCACGCGGCCGGGGCGCGAGGACAGCAGCACGACGCGCTGGCCGAGGCGCACGGCCTCGCGGACGTCGTGCGTCACGAAGATGATCGCGGTGTTGGTGGTCTCCCACACGCGCAGCAGCTCGCTCTGCAGCACGTCACGGGTGATGGCGTCGAGGGCCGCGAACGGTTCGTCCATCAGCAGCAGGGCGGGGGCGCCGTCCGCGGAGACGGTGGTGGACGCCAGCGCGCGGGCCAGTGCCACGCGCTGGCGCATGCCACCGGAGAGCTCGTGCGGACGCTTGTCGGCGACGTCGCCGAGCCGCACGAGCTCCAGCAGTTCCTGCGCACGGCGCTTGCGCGCGGC
>JASLAV010000294.1 GCA_030146905.1 Lentzea sp.
CGTCGACGACGATCACCCTGCCGGCGCCCTGGCGCTTGGCGGAGGCGATCGCGAACTGCCCGACCACGCCCGCGCCGAGCACGAGCACGGTGTCGCCGGAGCCGACCTCCGCGAGCCGGGCGCCGAACCACGCGGTCGGGAAGATGTCCGACACCAGGATGGCCTGGTCGTCGCTGACGCTGTCCGGCACGCGCACGAGCGTCGTCATGGCGTACGGGATCCGCGCGCGTTCGGCCTGCAGCCCGTTGACAGGACCGGTCGCCTTCGGACCGCCGAAGAAGCACGTGCCGGCGGCGGCGCCGTTCGGGTTGGCGGTGTCGCACTGGGCGAAGTAGCCGGCTCGGCAGTAGGAGCACGTGCCGCAGCCGATGGTGGACGTCACCACGACGCGGTCGCCTGGCCTGAACCCGCGCACCGCGGACCCGACCTCCTCGACGACACCGACAGCCTCGTGGCCGAGCACCGTGCCCTCGACCATGTCCGGCATCGTGCCGCGCACCATGTGCAGGTCGGTGCCGCAGATGGCGCTGCGGGTGATCTTGATGACCGCGTCGGTGGGTTCCTGGACGCGCGGGTCGTCGACCTCGTCCAGCCGGATGTCGCCCGTGCCGTGCCACACAACAGCCTTCACGTTCTTCTCCTCCCGTTGATGGGCTGGTTCCCCGGGAGGAACGAGGCAAACACCTGCCTCGATCTAGTCGCATTGCCGACATGTGGGGACCACGCACTCCGCACGAACGCGGAGCGAACTGGCCGGTCAGGGTGGATCAGCAGCTCGCGGACGGTGTGGCGGAGTCCGATGTGGACCGCTGGGCCCAGTCGGCGTGCGTGTTGTGCAGCAACGGGTGTGGCAGCGACAGCGCGGTCAAGGACGACCGGATCGTGGGTGTTCGCGGACGTGCGGAAGATCTGGTCAACCGCGGCAGACTGGGCCCGAAAGGCCTTTGCGGTTCGTGTCGGGCGCACGGAAAAGAACGCTTGACCACACCTTTGATCCGCCGTGACGGCGAGCTGGTGGAAACCGATTGGGGCATGGCGATGAACGCCGTGGTACAGCGGTCCCGGCAGCTGCTGACCGAGATCGGGCCGCTGTCGCACGGCTTCCACACGAGCGGGCAGCTGTTCCTCGAGAAGTACTACACCCTCGGCGTCATCGGCAAGGTCGGCATCGGCCCCCCGCACATGAACGGCAACACCAGGCTCTGCACCGCGACGGCCGCGGCCTCCCTCAAGGAGACGTTCGCCTCCGACGGCCAGCCGGCCTGCCACACGGACATCGACCTGTGCGACGCGCTGTTGCTCTACGGGCACAACATGGCATCGACGCGGACCGTGATGTGGGCGCGCGTGCTCGACCGGATCGCGGGACCAGACAGGCCGCGATTGGTCGTCGTCGACTCCCGCCGCACCCCGACCGCCGAGGCCGCGGACGTGCACCTGGCTCCGCTGCCCGGCACCAACCAGGCGCTGATGAACGGCCTGCTGCGCGCGGTGATCATGATCGCGGGCGGGCTGGTCGCGCGGTTCCTCGCCGTGGACGCGGAGAACAAGTCGCCGGAGGACATCGCCCTGCCGCTGTCCGCCACCGCGCGGCGCAGCCACACCCGTGCCGAGGGCGCCGGATCACCCTTCAAGACGTGAGACCAGCACTCCCCCGCGTTCGACGAACGACTCCGGCAGCCACGGCTGTTCGACCTTGCGGCCGTTCCACCGCGTTTCCTGCACGTGGACGCCGGGGGTTCCGGTGGCCAGGACCGTGATGTTCTTCTTCGTGATCCTGGCCTTCGGGAACATCGGGCTGGACAGGTGCAGCTCCGCGCTGCTCGGTGTGCGCGGGTACAGGCCGAGCGCGGCGAAGACGTACCAGGCGGACATCGTGCCGAGGTCGTCGTTGCCGGGCAGGCCGGACGGGCCGGTGCGGTAGACGAGCCTCGCCATGGCCCGCACGGTCTCCTGGGTCTTCCTGGGCTGGCCGAGCTCGTTGTAGATCCACGGGGTGTGGATGCCCGGCTCGTTCGTCGGGTCGTAGCGCAGGGCGTCACCGCCGGTCGCCCACGAGCCGTCCTGGCGCTTGAAGAACGCGTCGAGCCTGGCCGCCGCCGCGTCCTTCCCGCCCATGGCCTCGGCCAAGCCCGCGACGTCGTGCGGGACCATCCACGTGTAGGTGGCGCTGCTGCCCTGCGCGAAGCCCTGGTCGGACGCCGGGTTGAACGGCGTCACCCAGCTGCCGTCGGCCCTGCGCGCCTGCTGGTAGCCGGTCTCCTGGTTGAACGTGTTGCGCCACCAGCCCGCGCGCTTCTCCATCTCCTCGCTGGGACGGCCGAGCCTGCGCCCCAGGTCCGCGAGGGCCTGGTCCGCGACGGAGTCCTCCAGCGTCTCGGCTGCGCCGCCCCAGCAGTGGCAGGTGTCGTGCGGCGCGTAGCCGAGGCGCATGTACTCGGCGAGGTTCGGGCGCTGGCCCTCGCACTGGCCGGGGCAGCCCTTGTCGGACAGGCCGTCCGGGTGCGGGACGGTGGCCTGGCGCAGCAGTGAGTCGTAGGCCGCGCGCACGTCGAAGTCCCTGGCGCCCATGGCGTGCATGCCGGCGATGGCCGGTGCGGACGGGTCGCCGGTCATGACGTGCGTCGGGCCGGTGATGTGGACCCAGCGGTCCCACACCCCGCCGTTGCGGCGGGAGATCTCCAGCAACGACTGGGCGTAGTCGCTCGCGACGTCGGGCGCCAGCAGTGCCAGCAGCTGCGTCTGGGCGCGGTACTGGTCCCAGCCGGAGAAGTTGCCGTACCGCGTCTCACGGCCGGCGTCGCTGATCACGTTGGGCTGCAGGAAGGTGTGGTAGAGCGCGGTGTAGAAGATCGTGCGCTCGTCGGCGGTTCCGCCGTCGACCTCCACCGCGCGCAGCTGCTTCGCCCACGCCTTGCGCGCTTCCTTCGCGACCTCGGCGACGGTGGCGCGCTGGGGGATCTCCGCCGCGAGGTTGCGCTTGGCGGCGTCGAGGCTCGTGTAGGAGATGCCGACGCGCATCCGGACCGCGCTGTCCGCGAAGGACACGTAACCGCCGGATCCCTTGCCCGCGCGCGCACTTCCGGTGAGGTAGCCCTCGCCGCCGGTCGCGGTCGTCGTGCCCGGCCTGAGCTCGCTGTTCACCCAGGTGCCGTAGGCCGAGATCGGGCGGTCGAACGACGCGGTGAAGTGCAGGCGGTAGTAGGTCTTCTGGTTGTTCGTGCCGCCGTTCGCGCGACGGCCGCAGAAGGCGCCGGTGAGCACCGATCCGGAGACGCTGTTCGTCGCCGGGTCGATGGTGATCTCGGCGTCCTCGCTGCCGTTGAGCGAGTTCGAGGTGCGGAACAGCAGCGAACCGTTGACGGGGAACGTGAACTCGCCGATGCCCGCGCGGGTCGTCACGGACAGGTCCGCCGTGGCGCCGGACTTCAGGCCCACCCGGTAGCGGCCGGGCTCCGCGATCTCGTCGTCGTGGGAGAAGTCGCTCGCGAAGATCTCGTCCTTGGTGTCCGCGGTCGGCGACGAGGTGATCTCACCGACGTGCGGCATGATCGGCACGTCGCCCGCGGCACCGGGGTGGCAGCCGGCGCCGTTGACGTGCGTGAGGCTGAAGCCGCGCACCCTCGTGGCATCGTAGGCGTACCCGTTGGCGGCGCCCGTGTTCGTCTGGTCGCCCCTGGTCGACGTGGGGCTCCAGGAGATCATCCCGAACGGCCGCACCGCGCCGGGGTAGGTGTTGCCGCCGCCAGCCGAGCCGATCAGCGGGTCGACGTAGCGCGTGTCGTCTCTCACCGCCGCACCCGCGGGAGTCGCCAGCGCGGCGGTGAGGACAGCGACAAGGGTGATCGGGAGCGCTCTCACGTCCCGGGACCCTAACCGGTTTTCAGTGAACGCAGGGTGGCCGGTATCCGTCGATCTTCAGACCCCTGAACTCCAGGTCGTTGGGCGTCTTGCCGACGAAGACCAGGCCACGGGCGTCGTCGAGCGCCTCGGCGAACGGGTAGCCCGGCGCGCCCAGCTCCGGCAGAGTTGTCCAGTTGTCAGCGCGGAAGCTGAAGAACCTCGTGACGAGCCTGCCGTGCGTCGACGGGATCTTCGTGACCCATTTGGCGCCGCCGCTCCAGTCCGACGCGGGCCGCAGCTGGACGTGGAGGTCGTCGCTCGCGCGATAGGTCATGACGAACCCGTGCGAGCGCGTCAGGTCAGCCTGCGCCTCGAACTGGTTGCCGAGCCACACGACCATGACGTGCCAGTCGTTCGCCAAGAACTTGATCTTCGCGGAGTAGTCGTGACGTCCCCTGGGGACGAGGATGCTGCCGGTCGCCGGCTCGGTGGCACCTTCGCCGCTGGCGAGCCACTGTTGCAACCGGTCGATGGACGGGGTGTCGCACTCACGGCCGTGCGAGGCGTTCGCGACGGCCGTCGAGCCGACCGTGAACATGAGCGCGCACGCGATCACCGCGACGCGGCCGAGCGTCGATTTCAAGCGCATCTGGCGTACCGTAGCGGAAATTGGTATGGACCATTGCGTTCACAGATGACGTTCGGCTTCGTGACCGGAACGAGACCGAGCGCTCGGTACTGGACGCGACAGCGGGCGCCCCTTCCAACTGACGGTCAAAGCCGACCACTTCAGGAGGATCTTGATGAGCCGAAAACTGTCATTGCTCGCGGTGCTGGTGGTGTTGCTGGGCGGTTTCGCGTGGGTCAGTCCCGCATCCGCAGCGCCGATCGTTTCGAAGTCCTTCACGTGGAGCCAACGCAGCGAGGGAGACTGCACGCGGTCCAACCTGACGTGGACCTTGAACTCGGACGGGGTGGCCTCGTTCGACGGGGTCTTCAAGAGTTCGAGCGACCACGACGCCTGGCTGATGTGGGCACACATGAAGGACGCGGCCGGCAACGATCTGGGCTTGATCAGCAATGCCGACAACCAAAGCGCGGACGGCAACAAGTTCATCCTGAACATGCCCGACCACAGGCAGTGGTACCGGTGGATCGGCCACGGCAGGTTCGACCCGGTCAAGTTCAGCCTGATCAACGGGATGAGTCTCGACAACCACTGTTGATCCAGGGCGATGCGGGTCCCCGGCCTCAACGGGGAACCCGCGTGGCCGCTGTCGTTTTGGATCACAACTTCTTGAGCCGCTTGCGGTTGACCGCCAAGACCTCGTCGGACAGCGCCGGGTCCGCCTCGGCGACAGCCCGGGACACCATCAGCGCCCCGACCATCTGGCTGAACAGCACCACTGCCCGTTCCCGCGCCTCGGCGGGCGTGAGCTCCTCGCCCGACTGCCGTGCCCGTTCGAGCAGCATCTCGGTGATGGCGCCGAAGTAGCCGTGGAGTCCGCGGCTGTACTCGGCCTGGGCCCCGGCGCCGTGGCGGCCGACGTCGGAGACGAGGGCGGCCGAGGGGCAGCCTGTCTCCGGGTGGTCGCGGTGGTGGGCGTTGACGTAGCCGTCGACCATGTCGTGCAGCGCCGCTCGCGCCGAACGGGGATGTGACCTGCGGATGGCGTCCAGCGCTTCCAGCGAGCCGGTGAATCCCTCGTGGAGGACGGCGAGGGCGAGGTCGTCCTTCGACGCGAAGTGGTTGTAGAAGCCACCGTGCGTCATGCCCGCGGACTTCATCAGCTCCTCGATGCCGATGCCGTCGATGCCGCGCTGCCGGAAGCCCTCGCCGGCCGCGCTGACGATCTTCTCGCGGTTGAGCCTCTTCTGCTCCTGCGTGACGCGGGGCACGTGGACCACCTCCCTCCTTGTGATGTTACAGATCATCAAAACGGACGGCCAGCGCATTGACAATGATGTCGTGCATCATCATTGTTATTGATGTCGTACGTCATCAATAACGGAAGGAGTCCGCTGTGGGCTTCGGAACCATCGGTGCCGGGACGGTCGCGCAGGCCATCGCCCGTCACCTCGTGACCGCCGGCCATGAGGTAGTGCTCAGCAACAGCCGTGGTCCGGACACGCTGCTCGACACCGTGGCGGGGCTGGGGCCGCTCGCCCGTGCGGGCACGATCGAGGAAGCGGCCGCGGCCGACGTGGTGTTCCTCGCCGTGCCGTGGCCCCAGGTCGGCGACGCGCTGTCCGGTCTGTCCTCCTGGGACGGTCGAATCCTGGTCGACACCACGAACTCCGGGTTCGCGCCGCCCGCGGTGGAGGACCTCGGGGTGGAGACGTCCAGCGAGTTCGTCGCACGGCTGGCGCCGGGTGCTCGGGTGGTCAAGGCCTTCAACACCCTCTACGCGCAGTACATCGCCGCTGATCCGCGGCACGCCGAAGGCAGGCAGCTGCTGTTCTACGCGGCCGACGACGCCGACGCCAAGGCCGGTTTCCACGCGCTCTTCGCCGGCGTCGGGTTCGCCCCGGTCGACGCCGGACCGCTGCGCGACGGTGGCCGGCTGATGCAGGTGGGCAGCGTGCTCTCGGCGCTGCACGCCGTGAAGCTGGATGGAGAAGACCTGTCATGAAAGCCCTCGCCTACGAGAAGGCTCATCCGCTCGACGCGTTCGCCGTCGAGCTGACCGACGTCGAGGAACCCCGGCTGCGCGACGGTGATCTGCTGGTCGAGGTCGCCGCGATCGGCGTCAACGCCGGCGAGGCCTCGATCCGGGCGGCGCGCAGTGCCGCGCCCGGCGGACGGGTCGTCCTCGGCTGGGAGTTCGCCGGCGTGGTCGCCGCCACCGGCCCCTCGGCCACCGGCTTCGCGGTCGGTGACCGGGTCATGGGCACCGGCGACTTCACCCGCGACGGTTGCTGGGCCGAGCGGGTCGCCGTGGACCACCGGATCGTCGCGAAGATCCCGGACGAGCTCACGTTCGCCGACGCCGCTTCCCTGCCCATCGGCGTCCTCACGGCGTGGGAGGCGTTGTTCCGCGACCAGGACTCCTTGCCCGCGGGGGTGAACCGCGTGCTCGTCATCGGAGCGGCGGGCGGCGTCGGGTCGATGGCGACCCAGCTGCTGAAGGCGAGGACGTCCGCGTTCGTGATCGGCACCGCGTCACGGCCCGAGTCAGCGCGCTGGGTCACGACGATGGGCGCCGACCTGGTGATCGACCACACCGACCTGCCAGGTCAGCTTCGCACCGCCGGTGCCGTCGACATGGTGCTCTCCACGGCGAGGACCGGCACTCACCTGGCAGCCGTCACAGAGGTGCTGCGGCCGTTCGGTCACCTCTCCGTCATCGACTCCGCCGGTCCCCTCGACCTAGACGCGTTCACGGGCAAATCCCTGTCGCTGCACACCGAGACGGTCTTCAGCAGGATCATCGCCGGAGCTGATCCCGGCAGCCAGGGACGGATCCTCACCCGCGCGGCGCAGGACGTCGTCGCAGGCCGGCTGCGCCCGATCGGCACGACAACGCTGCACGGGCTGACCGCGGAGACGATGCGGACGGCTCACGCGCTCGTCGAGAGCGGCCGGACGATCGGCAAGACCGTGATCTCGGTCGAGTGAGGAGACTTCGAGCAGCAGGACGTTTCGGCCCGGCGGCTGGTTCCCGGGCAGGCTCTGCTGGTTCTCGTTGACCTTGTAGGTCGCCTTGATGAGCTCGGCTGCGTTGTCCACGCTGTCCGCGGCGTGGCTGGTGAACGTCCGCTGGACCGTCACCCCTGGCAGGGCCGCCGCCAAGCCGGCGGCGATGGCACGGTTGCCGGCCGCGGTCTGGAGCCGGAGAAGCGCGTTGCGATCCGGGGCGAGCCGCAAGGCCGGCGCGCCATCCTCGTCCCGGCGGTGCTTCCGATCGGCTCCCCCGCGAGCGCGCCGCTCTGAGCGGTCACTTGCCGAAGATCCTCCACGAGGTGGTCCTACCTGACAACTGACGGGGCTACGACCGGCCGGGCGAGGCGCCTCCGGCATTGCCGGTGGCGGTCAAGCCCTACAGTCACAGGCGTGACTGGCGCGCCGGATGCCCCGCTTTCAGCGATCGATGACACCATCATCGTCGAATATGGACAGTTTTGCCTGCAAGACCTGGCCCGCCTGCATGGCGCCACAGCAGTACCGGTTCCCGGTGGCGACGACTGGTTGCTGGCAGGTGGCCGCGGAGGGGTGCTGTTCCGCAGCGCTGAGAGCGACCACTACCCGGCCGTCCGGGTCGAGCTGTGGGCCACGCGACCACCGACGCACGACCAACCCTTCGACGCGACCGGCGATTCCACGTTTTCGATGGACGGCACGGAGCTCCAGCTGTGGTCGATCACAGCCGCGATGGGCGACCACACCCTCCCCGTGCCCGCGGCAGGCACCTACCACGTTCGGGCCTACGTCAGCGGCCAAGCCGACATCGAAGCCGCGGAAGCCATCGAGCCCGCCAGCTTCGCCGAAGGCGTCGAACGATGGCTCATCCAGATCTGGCCGGTGTAGAAGCGACCCGGATCGTCACCCGGACTCGACGAACCCCGTGGCGAACCGAAGTGGCCTCCGCCCGCCATGGGCTCTGCCCTCGGTTCAGCCCTTGCGCCGCTCAGCCGGGTCGTTCGCCAGGAGGAACTCCCGCAACCCCGCGAGGTCGTCGGTGTTGATGTGGTCGACGCCGGCCGCGAGCAGCTCACGCCACACCGCGTTCCGCGCCTCGCCCGCCACGTCCGGGGTGGCCCAGAACCGCACCCGGTAGCCGGCGGCGTGTGCCTGCGACACGATGCGGTGGAGCTT
>JASLAV010000030.1 GCA_030146905.1 Lentzea sp.
AGGCGCGCAACGTCGGCGCTCGGGTCGTCGGGCTGGCCGGTGGTGAGAAGCTCGGCCACGTCGTGGACAACGGTGCCGACGCCGCCATCGACTACACGCGGGCGGACTGGGCCGACGGCCTCAAGGACATGACCGTCGTGCTCGACGGGGTCGGCGGCGAGGTCGGGGAGAAAGCACTCGGGACGCTGGGGCCCGGTGGCAGGCACATCGTCTACGGCTGGGCATCCGGCGCGATGACGCAGATCAGCACGGCGGCGTTGTTCGCCAACAGTCTCACCGCGACCGTCGCGTTGGGACCGGGGTTGATGCGGCGTGGTCTGCGTGCCCTCGAAGAGGAGTCACTGGCGGGGCTGGCGAGCGGGCGGTTCGTCCCGCTGGTCAACCCGCCGTTCGCGCTCAGGGACGCCGCCAAGGCGCACGAGGCGCTGGAATCGCGTGCCACGGTCGGGAAGGTGGTGCTCAAGGCGTGAAGGGGGGCCGTCCGAAGAGGACGGCCCCTCCCCCGCTCACGCCTGGACCGGTACCTCGACGAACTTCTTGCCCGCGAAGTTCTCGACCACCACCGACTTGACGTCCTTGGGGTCGACCAACGCGGAGCCGTCCAGGTTCGTGCCCTCGGCGGCGCCCTTCTTGGACACCACCCAGGAGCCCGCCTCCTGGCGGCTGCCGTCCTTCGCCACGACGAAGATCCGGCACTTCTCGCCTTCCGGGATACCGCTGATCGCCATGTTCGTCCGCACCCAGCCCGCGGCGGGGACGACCTTGACGGTCATCGACGCCTTGGTCGCCGGGTCGGTGAACGTGGCGAGCCTGGTGCCCGCCGGGTCCGGTGCCACCGTCGGGGTGGGAAGGGCCGTGTTCGCATCGGGCGAAGTGACCTTACCGACGAAGACTCCGGCGCCCAGGACCACCGCGGCCACGACGGCCGCCGCGGCACCAAGCGCGAACTGACGGCGCCGGA
Organism: Lentzea sp.; assembly: GCA_030146905.1. The sequence continues at coordinate 962 of JASLAV010000030.1, forward strand.
CGACGCCACCTCGTTCGGTGCGCACCTGGCGCAAGGTGCGCTGCAACAACAGGTCGCCGCCTTCCGGCGGCCCGTCCAGCATCGCCTCCGGCGGCACTTCGCCGAGGAAGGCCTCCATGTCGCGGAGTTCTGCGAGTTCACGCGCGCAGTCGGGGCAGGACGTCAGGTGCTGGTCCATCTCGCGCACCTCCTGCTCGTCCAGTGCCCCGAGAACGTAGGCACCGAGCAGTTGCGGGTCGTGCTGCGTGGTCATCCGGCCACCCCCTTCAGTGCGACCTTCTGACCGCCAAAGGTCTCCCTCAAGGCTCGCAACGCGTAATACGATCTCGATTTCACCGTGCCCGGTGGTACCCCGAGCGCCTCCGCCGCCTCCGTCACGCTGCGGCCGCGGAAGTAGATCTCCATCAGCACGTCGCGGTGGTCGGAGGAGAGCCTGTCGAGCGCCTCCAGCACCACCACCGAGTCGACCACCTGGTCGGCGTGGTCGCGTGCGATCGGTGGCGTCGTCGGAGACTCGGCCACCTCCTGTGGCCGCGCCGCCTTCGCGCGCACCCTGTCAGTGACGATGTTGCGCGCCACGGTCAACAGCCAGCCGCGCACCGATCCCTTGCCGTTCACGAGGGCGTCGGGGTGGCGCCAAGCTCGGACCAGGGTCTCCTGGACCACGTCCTCGGCAGCGGCCCGATCACCGGTCAACCGCGTCGCGTAGGCCAGCAGAGCCCGACCGTGCTCCTCGTAGAGCGATCGGATCAGCGCCTCGTCGGCCGCGGTCTCCCGTTTCCGGGAGAACAAAGCCGCCATCCACCCACTCCTCCCCGCCCGCGAACACCTCTTGCGGGCGTCCTGTTCAAGACCTCAGCCGACACACGAGCGGAGGCGGGCCTTGGTTCAACGAGAACTCGAAAGAACCGGGGCATGTTAGCGGGGCTGCGCGAGGTGCCGTGCCAGTTCGGCCATCAGCGCCTCCGGCATGACGTTGATGAACATCGCGTGGTCGGTCGCCGGATCGCGCAGCTCCTCCGGGAAGCTGTCGATCGCGAACGGCCGGCCGGCGGGGATGTCGTAGCCGACGGTGATGTGCAGCCGCGGGATCGGGAACGTCTTGGGCGGGCACGCGCCGCTCGCCAGCGGGAACACCACGTGCGTGCGGTGCGAGGCGCTGTCTGTGTTGTTGCCGTCCCAGCAGCTGCCGAAGTCGTAGCTGCGCAACGTGGTCGCGTTCCCGCACAGCGGGTACTTCGCGGTGTAGCGGCCCGGCTTGTCGGAGCAGCCCCACCTGGCCCGCGTGTTCGGGCCGTAGCCGTTGGTGAACGCCGACGGGTCACCGGTGATCAGCCGCAGGAAGCGCGGCATCGGCAGCACGGCGCTCACCGGGCTGCCCTCGTACCGGATCTCCACGCTCCTCGGCTCGAGCACCTCGCCGGAGTTGCCGTGCAGGCCGCCGCCCTCGGCGTGCGCGTCCGGTCCCGTGCCGTCGGTCAGGCGCAGCGCCGGCCAGTAGTAGGTGGAGAGGTCGCCCTTCTCGCACGTGGTGGGCGCGGCGGCCAGGGAGTCGTTCGTCGACATCGCGTCGGCCGACTTGTTGCCCACGTACTCGTGCGTGTGGTGCGCGCCGAACCTGACGCCCGGCGACACGACGGGGTTGTCCGCGTTGAGGTGACGTCCGGCGTTGGTGCCGCAGCGGATGACGACGTTCGGCGTCTCCGGTTCCTGCAGCACCTGGTCGAGCTCGCTGACGTACTGGTCGGCGCTCGACGTGCCGTACAGCACGACGGAGGCCACCAGCACCAAGACCGCGACCACCGCGACTGCGACGGTCATCGGTTTGTTCCGGACCACGGCTACAGCTTGCCAATCGGGTCGTTGAGACGACAGGCGGCTGTCTCAAATCGTCGGTCACCTTCGCCGGCGAGTGGCTCGCAGGCCGGTGAGCAGGTGCGACCCTCCGCCGCCGGGGCAACCCGCTCGACGTCTCCCACGCGCGGAACCGCCGCCGGGTTCAGGTACCCGGCGGCACAGCGTCTCACCAGGCGGGGGTCGCCGCCGATCCGGGCGCCCCGCGCGTCAGCTCGCCGTCACCAGCGGCAGGCGGTCGTGGTCCACCACGCTGACCCCCGCCACGTCGGCCGCCCGCACCATCGCGGACCCCGACAGCGTCACCTCACCCGCGTGCGCCCTCCACGAGCCCGCGGTGAAGCTCTTCCCGTCCCTCGTGTGCACGACCAGCCAGCAGGCTTCCCCGTCCCGCACGCCGTCGACCGTGGCGACGAGCCTCAGACCGCCCTCGGTGTCCGTGACCCGCACGTCCATGTGCGCGCCCGCCGACGAGGTGCCCTGCAGGACAGCGTCGGCACCGCCCAGCCCCTGGCCCATCCAGACGCCACCGGCGAGCACGCCGGCGACCACGAAGGTCGCTGTCACGGCCGTGACGCGCGCTCGGCGGCGCACGGCCTGCTGTCTCTCGTCGCGGACCGTGCCCAGCGTGCGCTGGAGCAGGTGGTCGGCATTCGGGGGAGGCCCGTTCAGCGCGGCCTCCGGTGGCAGTTCTTCCATCAGCATGTCGTTCTCGTTCAACTCGTTGGTGCCCCAGGACATTCGGTGCCGTGCGCAGGCGTACGCGGTAATGGACACGGTCACCCCGCGCACAGCGGTGACCAACACCTTCAAAACGAGTCTGAGAGGAAGTTGGTTCAATCCGGATACATCGAGTTTTCGCGCACTTCCATCAGACGGTTGACCCGACGATCCCGCAGCTCCTAGGCTCTCGTATATGATGTATGACCGGCTGGCGGCACCTCCGGCATCGCGCACGGACTTCGTTCTGGAATCGATCAAAGAAGCGATTCTCAACGGAAAGCTGAAGCCCGGTCAGGCGCTCGTGGAAACGGATCTGGCTGCCGCGCTCAAGGTCTCCAAAACGCCGGTGCGCGAGGCGCTCAAGACCCTCACCGGGTCCGGGCTCGTCGTGATGAGCCCCTACAAGGGGGCGTCGGTCCGGACGGTCGACACCGCGATGGCCGCCTCCGTCTACGACGTGCGCCTGCTGGTGGAGCCGGAGGCGGTGCGCCGCGCGGTCCTGCTCGGCGCCGACTTCGGCGAGGCGGGGAAAGCGCTGGAGGACGTCGGCGACCTGGCGCACCGCAGCCTGGCCAACCGCCGGTTCCACCGCGCGCTGTACGCCGGGTGCGGCAACCCGCTGATGGTCCAGATCCTCGACGGGCTGCGCGACCAGGCCGCGCTGATCACCGTCGCCGGGTGGGGCATCCGCCCGACGTGGGACGACGAGGCGGCCGAGCACCGCGCGATCCTCGCCGCCGCCGTCGAGGGCAGGGCCGATCTCGCGTTCGAGCTGCTGCGCGGCCACATCAAAGCGTTCGCCGACCGAGTGACCGAGGAGCTCCCCGATGTCGTTCGATGACCTCTCCGACCAGCTGGCGTCCGTCGTCGCGATCACCGTCACGCCGTTCGACGCGGACGGGGCGATAGACGAGAAGAGCTACGCCGCGGTCGTCGACCGGATGGTGGACGGCGGCGTCACCGTCGTCACGGCGAACGGCAACACCAGCGAGTTCTACACGCTGTCGGCCGCCGAGACCGAGCGCGCGCTGCGGATCACCGTGGACACCGCCGGCGACCGTGCCGCGGTCATCGCCGGTGTCGGGCACGACCTCACCACCGCCGTCGAGGCCGCGCGGTTCGCGGACAGGGCGGGTGCTCGCGGCATCATGATCCACCAGCCGGTGCACCCGTACGTGTCGCTGGAGGGGTGGGTCGACTACCACCGGGCCATCGCGTCCTCGGTGCCGGAGCTGAGCGTGGTCCCCTACGTCCGCTCCCCGCGGATCGGCGGCGCGCAGATCGCGGCGCTGGTGGACTCCTGCCCGAACGTCGTGGGCGTGAAGTACGCGGTGCCGGACCCGGTCCGGTTCGCCTCCGTCGCACGGGACGCGGGGCTGGAGCGGCTGACGTGGGTCGCGGGCCTCGCCGAGCTGTCGGCGCCGGGCTACTTCGCGGTCGGGGCCTCCGGGTTCACCTCGGGGCTCGCGAACGTGGCGCCACAGCTGCCGGCGCAGATGCTCGGCACCCTGCAGGCCGGCGAGTTCGGTGCGGCGATGGAGTTCTGGGAGTTCGTCCGCGGGTTCGAGGAGCTGCGGGCCGGCCAGGAGTCCGCGAACAACGTCTCCGTGGTGAAGGAGGCGCTGGCACAGCTCGGTCTGTGCCGCCGCGACGTGCGGCCGCCCGCGAGCGTGCTGGACGAGGCCGGTCGTTCCGCCGTCGGGGTGGTGCTGAACTCGTGGAGCCTGCTGTGAGGTTGCGCAGCGGCGAGTGGTTCGACGGCGAGGGGCTGCGGGCGTTCTCGCACAACGCCCGGATGCGCCAGCTCGGCATGAACCCCTCCGAGCACCTCGGCAAGCCCGTCATCGCGATCCTGAACACGTGGAGCGGCATCAACCCGTGCCACATGCACCTGCGCGAACGGGCCCAGCAGGTCGAGCGCGGGGTGTGGCAGGCCGGCGGGTTCCCGCTGGAGTTCCCGGTGTCCACGCTGTCGGAGACGTTCCAGAAGCCGACGCCCATGCTGTACCGGAACATGCTGTCGATGGAGACGGAGGAGATCCTCCGCTCCTACCCGGTCGACGGCTGCGTCCTGATGGGCGGCTGCGACAAGACCACACCCGCGTTGCTCATGGGCGCGGCCTCCGCCGGTCTGCCCGCGGTGTTCGTGCCGGCGGGGCCGATGCTGCGCGGTCACTGGCGCGGCGAGAACCTCGCGTCCGGCACGGACATGTGGCGGTTCTGGGACGAGAAGCGGGCGGGGACGATCTCGTCCGGCGACTGGGCGGAGATCCAGTCCGGCCTGGCCCGCTCCCCCGGCACGTGCATGACCATGGGCACGGCGTCCACGATGACCGCGGCCGCCGAGGCGCTCGGGCTCACCCTGCCGGGGGCGTCGTCGATCCCGGCGGTCGACTCGGCGCACCACCGGATGGCGGCGGCGTCCGGTGCGCGGGCCGTCGAGATGGTGCGCGAAGGGCTGACGATCGGTGACGTCCTGTCCCCGGAGGCCTACGAGGACGCGATCCGCACCGTGCTGGCGCTGGGCGGCTCGACGAACTCGTACATCCACCTGATCGCGATGGCGGGGCGGTCGGGGATCGGGCTGACGCTGGACGACTTCGACAGGCTGTCCCGCGAGGTCCCCGTGCTGGCCTCCGTCCAGCCGGCGGGCTCGCACCTGATGGAGGACTTCTACTACGCGGGCGGGCTGCGCGGGCTGCTGTCGCGGTTGCGGGAGTCGTTGCACCTGGACCGCGTCACGGTGACCGGGCGGACGTTCGGCGAGGACCTCGACGGGGCCGAGGTGCACGACTCCTCGGTGATCCGCTCCCAGGACGACCCGGTGTCGCCGGAGGGCGGACTCGCCGTGCTGCGGGGCAACCTGGCCCCCGACGGCGCGGTGATCAAGTACGTGGCGGCCGATCCCGCGCTGTGGAGGCACACCGGGCCCGCCGTGGTCTTCCACGGCTACGAGGACCTGCGGGCGCGGATCAACTCACCGGACCTGCCGGTGACCCGCGACTCGGTGATCGTGCTGGCCGGTGGCGGGCCCAAGGGCGGGCCCGGCATGCCGGAGTACGGGATGCTGCCCATCCCGGACAAGCTGCTGCGCGAGGGTGTCCGCGACATGGTGCGCGTGTCGGACGCGCGGATGAGCGGCACCTCGTACGGCGCCTGCGTGCTGCACGTGGCACCGGAGGCGCACGTCGGCGGACCGCTGGCGCTGGTGCGCGACGGCGACCTCGTGACGCTGGACGTCGAGGCGCGGGTGCTGCGCGTGGAGGTCTCCGACGAGGAGATGGCACGGCGTGCGGCCGCGTGGACTCCGCCGCCGCCGATGTTCGAACGCGGGTACGGCGCCCTGTACTACGAGCACATCACGCAGGCCGACAAGGGCTGCGACTTCGAGTTCCTGTCACGTCCCGGCCGCAACCCCGAACCCAACGCGCATTAGGGCCTGTGCCGGAGCCTCGTTCGATGAGAGTCGAGCCTGAGGTTGGTTCCTGGCGGTGCGGCCGGATGGGCCGCGTACCGCTGTTGTACGTGGGCCGTCCGGCCGTGCCGTCAGGGGCCGCGTCGGGCCCGGCCATCGCGGACACGGGCTTCGGCACAGGCCCTACCCCTTTGATTCGACGGTGCCCAGTCCGCTGGTGGCGAGCCACTCCCGGGCGCGCTGCCAGTCGTCGGTCTTGTCGAGCTGACCGCGCAGGTAGGCCGTCGTGAGCCGCTGGACGGCCGCGACCCGTTCGGGGTTCTCGTCCGTGGTCTCGGCGACGTCGTAGCCGGAGACGCCGCCGAACCCGTGCTCCGCGCCGAACAGCGTGAGCAGGTCCTTCTGGCCGGGCGCGAGGTGGTACGGGTCCGCGTGCCAGGCCGGTCCCATGACGGTCAGGTGCTCGGAGGCGTCCCTGTCACCGGCGACGACGAGCGCGGGGGTGGTCATCTCGGAGAAGTCCGTGTCCGCCATGAACGCGTAGCCGGTCCGCACCACGTCGGTGACCGCGTCACCGCCCCTGCCGGTGGAGCCGAGCAGCACGCCGGCCTTGATCCGCGGTTCGGCGAGGCTGACGCCCTCTGTCCTCATGCCGAGGAGCAGGCTCGCCGTGTGACCGCCCATCGAGTGGCCCACGACGGCGATCCTGGTGCGGTCCAGGCGGTTCGCGAGCTGGGGCACGGCGTTCTCGACCTCGTCGAGGCGGTCGAGGACGTGTGACATGTCCTCGGCCCTCGACCGCCAGAACAGGGGTGCGCCGGGGGTGTCGGCGGGCAGGTCCAGGGTCCTGCTGCTCAGGTGGGTCGGCTGCAGGACGGCGAAGCCCTGCTCGGCCCAGTGGTTCGCGAGCGGCGCGTAGCCGTTCAGCGAGGAGAGGTGGTTCGAGTGCCCCTGCCCGTGGGACAGCAGGACGATCGGCAGCTCGTCGCCCGTGACGGGCGCGGAGACCTTGAGCCGCAGGTCGACCGGCCTTCCTGGGATCCGGAGCACGACGGGGCTCACCGTGAAGACGGTCATGACTTTCCCTTCTGGTGCAGCCGCCCAAACGGAGCGACGTTCCGGAACGATACGGAGCGCTGTTCCGTTTTGTCAACCGCCGGGAGCCCCCGGCGTCCACTCCGGACTCGCGCACGGCACCGGTTCTTGACACCCCGCCCGTCATGATTGGCCGACCGGCAGTTCGAGGGTGAGGTACAAGTGGCAGTCACCATCCGCGACGTGGCGCGCAGGGCGCACGTGTCGGTGGCCACCGTTTCGCGTGCGCTGGCATCGCCGGAACTGGTGCGTCCCGAGACCAGGTCACGGGTGCTGGCCGCCGCGACCGAGCTCGGCTACCAGCCCAACAGGGCGGCCCGCGGGCTGATCACCGGCAAGACCGGCAACATCGGCATCGTCGTGCCCGACCTCGGCAACCCGTTCTTCACCGGTGTGCTCAAGGCCGTGCAGGCGCGGGCGGCGCAGGCCGACTACGCGGTGTTCGTGGCGGACAGCGACGAGGACCCCGCCACCGAGGCGAAGCTCGTCCACGCGATGGCGAAGCAGGTCGACGGTGTCGTGCTGTGCGCGCCCGGCATGGAGGACTCGCGGCTGCACGAGATGGCCGGCGCGACCTCGCTGGTGCTGCTGAACCGCCGCCTGCCCGGTGTGCCCGCCGCGTTGATGGACTCGGCGGGTGGGATGCAGGCCGTCGTCGACCACCTCGTCGCATTGGGACACCGGCGGATCGCTTACCTCAACGGGCCTCGCACGTCATGGTCCAACCAGGAGCGTCGCCGCGGGCTCATGACCGCCGTCGTGCGGCACGGGGTGGACCTGGCCGACCTCGGGCCGTTCGCGCCGCGCTACGAGGGCGGTCTGCAGGCGGCGGATCTGGCCGTGGCGGCCGGTGTCACGGCGATCATCGCCTACAACGACGTCATGGCGCTGGGGGTGCTGGCGCGGTTGCGGGACCGCGGGATCACGGTTCCCGACGACGTGTCGGTGACCGGGTTCGACGACCTCGCGTACGCGTCGCTGTGCTCGCCCGCGTTGACGACGGTGGCGATGCCGGTGGCACAGGCGGGTCGTACGGCCGTGAACCTGTTGCTGGACTGGCTCGACTCCGACCGCGCGGAGGTTCCGCAGACCGTGGCGGCGACTCAGCTCATCGTGCGTGGAACGACGGCACCGCCCCGGAAGTGAGGGGAAGTGCCGTCGTCCGCACGCAAGGCGGCCCCGGCGGGGCGTCTGGGGGGAGTACGCCGTGAGCCGGGGCCGCGAAGCGGCTGGCCCGAGGGGGGAGGGGGCCTAGCACCGCTTGGTGTCCCACTCTGCCCTGAGCGGAAGGAAATCGCCAGGGTGGATGTACCTGTTTTTGAATTTCTCGTACGTACGGGTTACACGTAGAGCCCTTCGTACAACCCGGAGTGAAGCCGGTGCACAACGTTGCGCTTGACCTTCAACGTCGGCGTGAGCTCACCTTCCTCCTGGGACAGATCCCTCGTGAGCAGCACGAACTTCTTCACTTGGGAAACACTGGCGAAGTGCGAGTTCGCTTCGTCGACAACTCCCTGCACGAGGGCCACCACTTCCGGGTGTCCCACCAAAGATTCGAGGTCGGACGGCAAGCCGCGCTCCGCGGCCCACGGCGCGATCTCGTCCGCGTCCAGTGTGATCAGCGCCACGCAGTACGGCCTGCGGTCGCCGAACATCACCGCGTGCGAGATCCAGCGCGACTGGCGCAGGACGTTCTCCACGTTGGCGGGCGCGATGTTCTTGCCGCCCGCGGTGATGATGATGTCCTTCTTGCGCCCCGTGATCGTCACGAAACCGTCCGCGTCGATCTCGCCGAGGTCGCCGGTGTGCAGCCAGCCGTCCTGGATCGTCCGCGCCGTCGCCTCCGGATCGCGCCAGTAGCCCGCGAACACGTGCGGGCCGCGCATCAGCAGCTCGCCGTCCTCCGCCACCTTCATCTCCAGGCCCGCCAGGCCGGACGAGCCGACCGAGCCGAGCTTGAAGCTGTCCAGCGTGTTCAGGGTGCCGGCGGCGGTGGACTCGGTCATGCCGTAGCCCTCCAGCACCGGCACGCCCGCCGCGTGGAAGAACCGCAGCACCTCGGGGGAGATCGGCGCGGCACCGGACAGCGCCTGCACGAGCCGGCCGCCGAACACGGCGCGAACGTTGGCGAACAAGGCATCCACCTGTTCGAACGCCGCCGCCATCTCGGCGGGGACGGGTTCGCCGGCGGCACGCCGGCGCCGCACTTCGAATCCCAGCTCCACGGCCTGTTCGAGCTGTTCGCGCGGCACGGAGGAGGTGACGAACGTGTAGATCTTCTCGAAGATCCGCGGCACCGACGGCAGGTAGGTGGGCCTGACCTCGGCCAGCTCCGGCACGATCGCCGCCATGTCACCGCCGAAGTACGCCAGTTCGCCGCCGCGGTACATCGTCCCGAACATGACGATCTGCGCGAAGACGTGCGCCAGCGGCAGGAACAGGTAGACGGTGCCGGTCATCGCCTCGATGCGCGCTTCCTCGGCGAGACGGCACAGCGCGACCCAGTTCCCGCTGGTGAGGACGCATCCCTTGGGCGGGCCGGTCGTGCCGGAGGTGTAGATGATCAGGCCGGGGTCGTCCGGCCTGATCGCGGCGCGGCGGGCGTCGAGCTCGGCGGCCAGCGGTGAGGTGCGGCCGGTGTCCTGCAACCCCGCCACGGTGGGGCGGGCACCGGCGGGGTCGATCGTGAGGACCGTGCGCAGCTCGGGGAGTCCTTCCTGGACGGACTCGACCTTGAGGCACTGCGCCTCGTTCTCCGCCACCACCACGGACGCGCCGGAGTTCCCGACCACCCAGGCGATCTCCTCCGGCGTGCTCGACGGGTAGATCGGCACGACGATGCCGCCCGCCGCGAGCACGGCCAGCTCGACCGCGGTCCACTCCGGACGGGTGTTCGCGAGCACGCACACCCGCTCCCCGGCCAGCAGTCCGGCGTGGACGAACCCGGACGCGAGGTCCAGCACCAGCTCGCACACCTCGGCGTAGGTCTGCTCGTGCCACTCACCGTCCCGTTTGAACCGCCACGCCACCGCGTCGCCGTACGACTGCTCCGCGAGGAACGGCAGGTCGGCTATGCGGCGGACGGCTTGCACCGCGGTCGGGCTGGTGACTCCGGCGGTCATGGCGGCTCCTGCGCGTCGGGGGATGGCGGATCAGGCGGGCACGACCTGCACTCGGGTGCCGTTCAGCACGGCGGTGCCCGAGAGCGGGTCGATGCGGAGGTCGTCGGTGAGGAGGTTGACGTTCACGCCGGCGTGCTCACCGGCGACGGTGAGCCGGGTGCCCGGCTGGTCGTGGCCCCAGCCGTGCGGCATCGAGACGACGCCGGGCGCGATGTCGGCGGTGACCTCGACCAGCACCTCGACCTTGCCGACGCGCGAGGTGACCTGGGCGGTCCCGCCGTCGGCGAGGCCGATCCTGGCGGCGTCACCGGGGTTGACGAGCAACGTGCACAACGGCTTGCCCTTCACCAGGGCAGGCACGTTGTGCATCCAGGAGTTGTTGGTGCGCAGGTGCCTGCGGCCGACGAGCACCATCCCGGTCTCGGGCGTGCCGAGCGCTTCGAGCACGCGGGGCAGGTCGTCGACGATCGGCCGCGGGGTCAGCTCGATCTTGCCGGACGGCGTGCGCAGGATCTCGGGCAGACGCGGGGTCAGCGGGCCGAGGTCGACGCCGTGCGGGTTGTCCAGCAGCTGCCGCAACGAGATCCCGTACGCGCCGGTGCGGAGCTTCAGGTCCAGCAGGCGTTCCTCGCGCGTCTCGCCCTCGGGTTCGAAGTCGGCGCCGAGCTTGCGCTGGAGCTCGGCGAGCTGGAACCGGGCGATGGCGTCCAGGTCCGCCGCGGGACCCATGCCGCTGAAGATCGTCGTGAGCCGGAAGAAGATGTCCGTCTCGTCGACCCTGCCCTCTTCCAACGGGATCGCCGCGCGCGAGTACTTCGCGACGTTGCGCACGGAGTTGTTGAGGAACGCGATGTCGTAGTGGTCGCGGCGGGACGGGGGCGGCGTCGGCAGGATGACGTCGGCGTGCCGCGTGGTCTCGTTCAGGTAGGGGTCGACGCTGAGCATGAAGTCCAGCGAGGACAGCGCGTCGTTCACGCGGGCCGAGTTCGGCAGCGACAGCGCCGGGTTGCCGCCGATCGTGACCAGCGCCCGCACCCGGCCCTCGCCGGGCGTCTCGATCTCGTCGACCATCGTGACGGCCGGGTACTCCCCCATCACCTCGGGGTGGCCCTTGACGCGGCTGTGCCAGCGGCCGATACCGAAGCCACTGCCGCTGCCGGGTCCCCGCCTGTTGTGCGCGGGCAGCGGCCACATCGCGCCGCCCGGCCTGTCCAGGTTGCCGGTGAGGACGTTGAGCGTGTCCACCGCCCACGACGCGACGGTGCCGAACTCGACGGTCGTCGTGCCGATGCGCCCGTAGACCGCGGCGCGTGCGGCACCGGCCAGCTCCCCCGCCAGCGCGCGGATCGTCCCGGCGCCGACACCGGTGCGCGCCGCGACCGCGTCCGGGCTGAACGCCTCGACGTGCGTGCGGACCGCGGTGTGGTCGGTGACGTGCTCCGCCAGGTCGCGCAGGTTCACGAGGTCCTGCGCGAACAGCTCGTGGATCAGCGCCAGCAGCAGGAACACGTCCGTGCCCGGCTTGATCACGACGTGCTGGTCGGCCGCCTGAGCGGTCCGGCTGCGGCGCGGGTCGACGACGACGAACCGCCCGCCGCGCTTCTGCAGGTCCCTGAACCGGCCGGGCGCGTCCGGGACCGTCCAGAGGCTTCCGTTGGAGGAGAACGGGTCCGCGCCCAGCACGAGCAGGAAGTCCGTGCGGTCGATGTCGGGCACGGGGATGGAGAAGACGCCGCCGTACATGTGGCCGACCTGGACGTGCTTGGGCATCTGGTCGACGGTGCTGGCGGTGAAGACGTTGCGGCTGCCCAGCGCCTTGCGCAGCGGTCCTGCGTACAGGCCGCCCGCGAGGGAGTGCACGACAGGGTTGCCCAGGTACAGCGCGACCGCGTCGCGGTCGGGGAAGTCCTTCAGGCGTTCGTCGACGTACCGGAACGCCTCGTCCCAGGTGGCCTCGCGGAACTCGCCGTCGCGCTTGACCAACGGCACGGTGAGCCGGTCGGGGTCGGAGTCGAGCGCGCCCAGTGAGGCGCCCTTGGGGCAGAGGAAGCCCCTGCTGAACTCGTCCTCGCGGTCGCCGCGCACCTTCGTGATGCGGTCGCCCTCGACCGTCAGCTCCAGCCCGCACGTCGCCTCGCAGAGCGGGCAGGTCGTGAACACGGTCCTCATGCGTCCCCTTCGACGGCTTGTTACCAACGAGTACTAGTCAGCTGCCACCGGGCGCAACCGCCCGGCCGAGGTCAACCCGAACAGCTCGCTGACCGCTCTGGCGATCATGTCGGGCCTGTCGAGGGTGTGCTCGAAGCGGAACCCGATGACCGCGCGGGAGCCACCCAGCAACCCCGTCAGCTTGACGGATTCGTCCTGGTCAGGGCCGTAGCAGACGACTCTGCCGAACGGCGCGAGGGCGTCCAGCGACGCCGTGAGGGTGCCGCCGGGGTCGAGCACCACGTCGGCTTGGTCGCCCTGGTTCGCCCGGATCACCCGTTCGGCGAGCCCGTCGGTGGCGGAGTCGACGGCCACGTCCGCGCCGAGCCGCACCGCCGTGCGGCGGCCGGACTCGCCGGCACCGGTCGCGATGACCCGCCCCGCGCCGAAGCTGCGGGCGAGCTGCACCGCGAGCGCGCCGATCTCGCTCGTGGCGTCGTGCACGACGACCGACTCACCCGGCTCCAGGTGCGCGCACGTGCGGAGGAGGTGCCAGGCCGTCGTGCCCGCTCTGGCCAGCGTCAGCGCCTGGTCGTCGGTGACACCCGCGGAGACCGGCAGGCGCAGGACGCCGGCGACCACGACCAGGCGCCGTCCGTCCTCCACCAGGACTTCGTCCACCGCGTCGGCTGTGCGCACGCGACCCATCCCACTTCGTCAGCGGTGGTGGGCTGTAGTGCGGCTTCCACAACAGCTAAGGATTTCCTACGGGGTGAGTCCAGGTGGGTACGCCCTGTCACGGCCTCTGGCGGCGGTGTGTGCACGGGTGGAGCATGTTCCGGTGAACGCCGCACCACGCACCGCAGTCAGGATCGTCGCCGTCGCGGTCGCCTACTACGCGACCGCGCAGATCGGCCTGCTCCTGGCGCTGGTGAAGGGCCAGGTCACCCCGCTCTGGCTGCCGACGGGGATCTCGGTGGCGGCGTTGCTGATGTCGGGCCGCGAGATCTGGCCCGGCATCGCGCTCGGCGCGTTCACCACGAACATCGCACTGGACTCCGGGTTCTGGCCGGTCCTGGTGATCACGGCGGGCAACACCGCCGCGCCGTTGCTCGCCTGGTACCTGCTGACCCGGTTCGGCTTCCGGCCCGCGCTCGTCCGGCTGAAGGACGCGTTGCTGCTCGTCTTCGCCGGCGCGCTGGGGGCGATGCTGGTCAGCGCGGTGATCGGCACGGCGGCGCTGAAGACCGGCGACGTGATCGGGTGGCGGGACGTGCCGGCGGTGGTGTCGGTGTGGTGGACCGGTGACGCGATGGGCGTGCTGGTGTTCACGCCGTTGCTGCTCACGCTGCCCCGGCGGTGGACGGCCCCGCCGCGCAGGGTCGTCGAGGGCGGGCTGCTGCTGGTGGTCACCGCGGGCCTCGCGTCGGTCGTCACGGTGTCGGAGTCGCGGCTGCTGTTCCTGGTGTTCCCGATGCTGATCTGGGCGGCGCTGCGGTTCCAGCACGCGGTCGCCGCGCCGTGCGCCGTGATCATCTCCGTGGCCGCGGTGGTCTCGGCGGCCAGTGGTCTCCTCTCGGAGGGCGACCTGCCGGCGACGATGATCGTCCTGCAGGCGTTCAACGGGACGGTGGCGCTGACCGGGCTGATCCTGAGCGCGATCACCAGCGAGCGCGACCAGGCCAGGCAGGCGATCGAGCGCGCGTGCGAGCAGCTGGCCGAGACCGTGTCGTGCCACCAGGAGGAAGGCATGCGCACACGGCTCGGGCGCGTCGTGCCGCCCGGCTCTCCCGCGTCCTAACGCGGCTGCATGGTGTCGAGTACTCGGGCCAGTTCCAGCCGTGACGAGACGTGCAGCTTGGCGTAGATCCGCGACAGGTAGACCTCGATCGTGCGGGGGCTGTAGTGCAGGGCAGCCGCGATGTCGCGGTTGCGCATCCCCTGCTGCACCAGCCTTGCCACGTTCTCCTCGGCCTCGGTGAGCAGGCCCGGCGCCTTCGACCGCGCACGGGGCACCTTGGCGCCCAACGCCTTCAGCCGTTTCCCGGCCTGCCGCCGCAGCCCGTGGGCGCCGAGCCGCTGGAACGTCGTGTAGGCCTCGACCAGCACCGGTACCTCGTCCAGCGCGAGCTGGGCGCGTGCCTTCTCGAACTCCAGCCCGCCCAGCGCCGCCTCGGACACCGCCTCCCGCACCGCGTCGGCGTCACGGCGGACCATCCCGGTCACGCGCCGCAACGTGGTTCGCGACCACGGCGACACCCGCGCGGACGACACGTCGGCCAGCCGGGCCAGCGCCTCGCGCGCCTCGGCGTGGCGTTCCCGTCCGAGGTCGAGCTCGATCATCCGCGCGACCAGGACGCACGAGTACGCGGCCTCCAGGTGCCGGCCGGCGCTGCGTTCGAGCAGTGCGTACGCCTCGTCCAGCCGGCCGCGCGCTATCAGGTACTCGGCCAGCGACACCGCGTACAGGCGGGAGATGTTCACCGACCGCGGCGGCGGCAGGGACGCCAGCCTGGCCGCGACGTCGAGCTCGCCGCGCCAGGTGCGGATGGAGAGCTCGACCGCCTGCAGGACACCGAGTGCCTGGTCGGCCTGCGCCGCCTCGACGTCGGGGAGCCGGCGGCCGACGCCGTCCAGCGCTGCGTCCCAGCGGCCGCCCAGCCAGTCCAGCGCCACCCGTGCCGCGGCGCGTTCGGCGCGGAACCCGTGCGAGCCGACCCGCTCGGCCAGTTCCTCCGCGCGGCGCAGGCGCCAGGACGCGTCGTGCACGAGGCCCGCCAGCGCGGTGGTCGAGGCGCAGACGGACAACGCCTGCAGCTCCAGCATCGGCTGGCCGCCTCCGCACGCCAGCGCGCGGTTCGCGTACTCGACGGTGTGGTCGTGCCGGAACAGCAGGGACGTGAGCATCGCCAGGTGTTCGAAGACGATCACGCCCTCGGCCGGTGAGCTGAGCGGCAGCGCCTCGATGCGCGCGGCTTCGCCCACGGCGTCGTCGTGGCGGTTCTCGTGGACGAGGAGCACGGCTCGCTGGGCCTGCAGCGAAGCGGGCGCCTCACCGCGGGCGACCTCGGCGTCCGCCAGTTCCATCGCCTCCGCCGTGCGGCCCACGGAGAAGAGCGACGCGATCACGGCGGTGGCGACGCGCGTGCGTTCCCGACCGGGTTCGAGGGACTTGAGTGCGGCCAGGCCGGGTTCGACCGCGAGAGCGGGACGGGACGCGCGAGCCAGCACCCTGCACCGCAACGCCAGCAGATCGGTGCGCTCGGGTGCGTTGCGCGGCAACAGCTTCAGCGCTTTCGCGCACAACGCGGCTGCCGTCTCCGGCGCGGTCGCGCGTGCCACGGACGCGGCCTCGGCGAGGACCTCGACGGCCACGCGGTCGCCGGGGACGGCCGACTCGGCGAGGTGCCAGGCGAGCTGCGGCAGGTCGACGGGCAGGCCCTGCTCGCGGTCGTCCAGCAACCGCGCCGAGATCAGCGAGTGCAGGTGACGGCGCTGGGCCGGACCGACCTCGTGGTACAGCGCCTCACCGACGAGCGCGTGGGAGAAGCGGTACCCGCGTTCGTCGTCGTGCACCACGATGTTCGCGCGCGACAGCTCGTCGAACGCCGCGACGACCGTCTCCTCCGGCAGCGACGACACCCGCGCCAGCAAGGGGATCTGGTCGAGCCGCACCCGCCGGAACACCGCGACGGCGCGGGCGACGAGGTGCGTGTCGTCCTCCAGCGGCGCGACGCGCCTGAGCAGCGCCTCGCGGCGGGTCAGCCGGATCGCGTCCGGCGACACCGCGAGCCGGGCGCGGCCGCCGTCGACCGTCACGAGGTCGAGCTCCCTCAGCGAGCGGGCGATCTCGGTGACGAAGAAGGGGTTGCCGTCGGAGCGGTGCAGGACCTCGCGGGCGAGGTCCTCGTCCACGGCGGTGTCCAGGACCGACTCGACGATGCGGGTGACGGCGGCACCCGACAGCGGCGCCAGGTCCAGGCGCACGACCTCGGCGTGCTGCTCGACGCGGTCCAGCGACGGAACACCCGCGTGCGAACGACTCGCGGTGACCAGCACGAGCGGTGCCGCCGACACCCGCCGCAGCACCAGCGTCAGCAGTGCCAGGGAGTCGTCGTCGACGTGGTCGAGGTCGTCCACCAGCAACGCCGCGGGCCGCGTCGCCGTGAGGTCGGTGAGCAGGCGCACCACCCGGTCGCAGGCGCGGCCGAACCACGTGCCGGAGTCCTCGTCGGCCTCCAGCGCCGCCAGGACCTCCTCGCGGGCCTCGTCCGGCGGCAGCGACCGGACCAGCGCGACCACGGCGCCGTACGGGATGCGCTTGCCCAGCACGTCCGACGCCGACGCGAGCACCGCGCAGTGGCGTTCCCGCAACCGCCGCTCGACCTCCGCGAGCAGCGACGTCTTGCCGATCCCCGGCTCGCCGCCGACCTGGACCACGACGAGGCCGGTCGCGGGAGCCTGGTCCACGCGGCCGAGGACGACGCGCAGTTCCTCTTCCCTGCCCACGAGCGTGATGACGGCCTCCCGCTGGACCTCGGCTGTGCCGAGTCTTCCACGAGGGCTGGCAGGGGCGGGCGCGGTGATCACGCCCGCCCCTGGTCACCGGTCAGAACGGCTTGGTCGCCGCCGCGATCTCACCGAGGATCTCGCTCAACGACCTGGCCTGCTGCGTGCCCAGGGTCGCGGCGCCGGGCGGCACGTTCTCCGCGATGTCGGTGCCCGCGCACGTCACCCGCGACGCCGGGAGGATCCCGGACACCAGGTACTTGGTGACCAGGGCGTCCACGCAGGCGTTGCCGCGCAGCGCGTAGTGCCCGTGCTGGCCGTCGTTCGCCACGTTGATCAGCGGCACGTTCAGGTGCTCCGCCATGACCCGGCCGTTGGCCAGCGGGGTCTGGGTGTCGCCGTCGGAGTTGATCACGACGCCCGCCGGGTACTCGCGGGTGATGGCGGGGATCTTCTCCGGCCGCTGGAACGAGCGGAACGTGCAGTTGGTCGGCGCCATGTAGTCGACGGTGCCGCCGTAGGGGTTGGTGTCCCGCCAGCGCTTCATGTCGTTGTAGTAGGTGGTGACGTCGGTGAACCAGTCCCACTCGCAGGTGACGGCCTGGTAGGTGCCGGGCGAGGTGGGTTCGACGTCGCCCTTCTTCAGCGCGGCGATGATCGCGGCCACCTCGGCGGGGTCGGCGCCACCGGCCTTGATCGAGGCGATGTGGCGCGAGAACGCGGCCCACGAGCTGCGGTAACGGGTGGCGCCGACGGTGTAGTCGAACGACGACACGTCGGAGTAGCCCCCGTACGGGCCCTCCTTCAGCAGCGCGGCGATCTTGTCGAGCTCACCGCGCACCGCCGCGGCGGTGGTGCCGAGGCCGTAGGTGCCGTTGCGGGCGGCGGTCCACTCGGTCCACTTGTCCAGGTTGTCGATGATCGCGTCCACGACGTCGACGTCCTGCTCGTGCCACGTCTTCAGCGGGTCGAGCGCCGAGTCGAGGACGCTGCGGTCGAGCGACTTCGGGAACATCGAGCCGTAGACGGCGCCGAGCTGCGTGCCGTAGGAGTAGCCGACGTAGGAGATCTTCTTCTCCCCCAGCGCCCCGCGGATGACGTCCATGTCGCGGGCGGTGTTCATCGTCGAGACGAAGCGGCGCATCTCACCGCCGCCGCGCTGGCAGTTGGCCTCGATCGCGCGGGCCAGGTCCGCCCAGTTCGCGAGCTGCGCGTCCGTCGGGCGGGAGGGGAACTCGTCGTCGGACGGCGTCGAGATGCACCTCAGCTGCGTGGAACGCCCGACGCCGCGCGGGTCCATGCCGATGACGTCGTAGGTCTTCAGCACCTCCGTCTGGCTGTTGAACCAGTGCACGGCGCCCAGACCGGAACCGCCTGGCCCGCCGGGGTTGGTCAGCAGCACGCCTCTGCGGCGCGCGGGATCCGACGCCTTCTTGCGCGAGATGGCGATCTCCAGGTTGCCGTTGCCCGGGTTCTTGTAGTCCATGGGCACGACGACCGTGGCGCACTCGACCCCCGTCGAGGGGTTGACCCAGCCCGCGGGGCACTCGGCCCAGGCGACGGTCTGGCCGTAGTACTCGTCCAGCGGCCCCGGCGCAGCCTGGGCCGTTCCCACCAGTGACATGAACAGCGGAGCGACCAAAGCCGCCGCACCCCAACGCTTCCTCACCGCGTTCCCCTCCGTCGTCGGTCAGTGGCGCAACGCTTCCGCAGTCGCGGACCCGGTCGACACCCCCGAAGGTCGGGTGAATTCCCCTCATTTCAGACCATTCGAGACAGCGCCACGGCCCGGCGGCGCGAGGGGCGGGCGGGGGCTCGATGGGGTAGGAAGAGGTATGGATCCGGTCAAGGCGTTGAAGCAGGTGGCCTTCCACCTCGAACGAGCCGGCGAGCCGACCTACCGCGTCCAGGCCTTTCGCAACGCGGCCGCGGTTCTCGCGGACCTCGACCCGGCGGAGGTCGAGAAGCGGGCGAGGACCGGCACGCTCACGGACCTGAAGGGCGTCGGGAAGTCGACGGCGGGGGTCGTCGTGGACGCGCTGGCGAACCGCGAACCCTCCTACCTGGCGAAGCTGCGGCACGTCGACATCTCCGGCGGCGAGGAGATGCGCGCGAAGCTGCTGGGCGACTGCCACGTCCACTCCGACTGGTCGGACGGCGGCAGCCCGATCAGGGACATGGCCGAGGCGGCACGCGACCTCGGCCACGAGTTCATCGTGCTGACCGACCACTCCCCGCGCCTGACCGTCGCGAATGGACTGTCGAGGGAGCGGCTGGAGAAGCAGCTCGTGGTCGTCGCGGAGCTGAACGCCGAGCTGGCGCCGTTCACGATCCTGACCGGCATCGAGGTGGACATCCTCGACGACGGCTCGCTCGACCAGGACGAGGACCTGCTGGCACGGCTCGACGTCGTGGTCGCGAGCGTCCACTCGAAACTGAGGATGCCCGGGGCCGAGATGACCAGGCGGATGGTGAACGCGGTCCGCAACCCGCACGTCGACGTCCTCGGCCACTGCACCGGCCGCCTGGTCGTCGGCAAGGGCAGGCCGGAGTCGGAGTTCGACGCCGAGCAGGTCTTCGAGGCCTGCGCAGAGCACGGCACGGCGGTGGAGATCAACTCACGGCCGGAACGGCTCGATCCCCCGCGCAGGCTGCTCAGCCTCGCCGTCGACGCCGGGTGCACGTTCTCGATCGACAGCGACGCGCACGCGCCCGGTCAGCTGGACTGGCTGAACCACGGCTGCGCGCGGGCGGAGGAGTGCGGTGTCACGCCGGACCGCGTGATCAACACCCGCCCCGCGTCCCGGCTGCTGTCCGGGTGAGGTGCTCGTACCAGGACACCAGCGGGCCGGTGTCGGCCAGCGCGCGGTCCAGCGCGACCCTGCACAGGTCGCGGACCGGTTCGGGGTCCCACGCCGCGACCAGGTCGTCGAACGACCCGAGCGTGCCGAGCGCGTACCGCTCCAGCCCGGCGCAGATGGGCACGACGGTGCCGTCCCGCTTGACCACCAGCGGATCCACCCGCACGAACGCCGAGGGGTCCGCTCTCAGCAGCGCGGTGGACGTGACGTCGAACTGCACCTCGACGGCGTCGTCCTCGGCGACCCGGTTCAGCTCCACGGCCGCGTAGACGAGATCGACCCGATCCACGCCGTACGGCCGTACACGCACCTTGCGCGCACCCTCGCCCACGGCCTCGGCGGCCATCCCCCGGATCGACGACACGGTGCGCGGCACGAGGTCGATCATCACCGTGACCCGGTGACCTCCGGCGGCGCACTCACCCACGTCCTCCAGTCCGACCACGAGCTCGGCTCCCGGCACGGCGGCGAGCCAGCGAGGGTCGTGGACCTCGACTCCCATACCTGCTAGGAGCGTCGGTGCAGCGAAGAAATACGTCCGTGCCGCTCAGACCACGCCCTCAGCCGGTGATGTGCCGCATGACCGCGGCGAGGGACCGCTCGTGTGGTTGAACGGTGTCCAGTGAGAGCGCTTCCCCGGCCCAGGTGGGAAAGCGCGCCAGTCGTTGCTGCACGTCGTGCCAGCCACCGGCGTCGTGCCAGCCGGGGATGCCGCGGCTGCGGCCTTCGAGCCTGGCGCGGTGGATTTGCGGATCGGAGCAGTGGCACACGACCGCGCGGAACTGCGCACCGGCCCGGCGGGCCAGGCTGCGCCAGCGGTCCCTGGTCGCGACCTGCTCGGTGGGGTGGTCGAGGATGGCGGACTGCCCGGCGGCGAGTTGCCGCAGAGCGAGCGTGGTCAGCACCTCTTCGGCCATCGCCAGTGGATCGTCGAAGTGGCGGCCGCCGAACGGGGTCAGCGCGCCGAGCAGCCAGTCCGTGGCGAAGACCGGGATCCCCAGTGCGGCGCCCGCGGCGTCGGCCAGGGTGCTCTTCCCGCTGCCGGGCACCCCGGAGAACACGACCAGCCGGGCATCCGTGGCGGCGGAAGGCAGGTCGTGGCCGGTGAAGTCGGCCGGCAGCCCCGGTGTCAGATCGGCCGGCACCAGTCCGGTGACCCACGTGGAGGCGATGCGGTGCGGTGGTGCGGCCTCGACGACGCAGGAGACGACGTCGACGGTGCCGTCGTGACGGCGGATCCGCGCCCGCGCGGTGGTCTCGCCGACGTCGAGACCGACCACGACGACCGGCGCGTAGTGGGCGGCTCGGCCGCGGGTGACCTCGACGTACCTCTCGGGCGTGACGACGGCGGTGAACTCAGCCGCGAGCACGTCGTCCGCGTCCGCTCCCCAGCCGGGTTTCCCGTCCAGGCCGTCGAGAACCCACTCCAGCCGCGCCAGCGCAGGACCGGCCGCGAAACGGTGCACTGTTCCCCCTGGCGAGGTGGTCGAGGCGAGGTGATCAAGCCTAGCGAGCCTGCCCGCGGACAGACCGGACGGAGAACCCGACACGACCCGGCGACGGTGCTGGAGGGAGCCGGTGGCTGCCCGAAAGGGCAGTCACCCCCGGGAGGGGTTTTCCGACCGTTCACCCAACCGCCGCCGAACGATCATTGGTGACCGAACCACCTCACCCCTACTCTCGCCGACGGCCCATGTCCGCCCACCACAACAAGGACAGGCATGTCACGACGCAGGGCTCCCTTGGCCGTGCTCTCCACCGTCATCGTCACGGCGGCCACACTCACCGCCTCCACCGCCGCCCACGCGGCCACCACCACGTTCACCCCCACCGCCGACACCTACGTCGACAACTCCGCCACCGGCACGAACCACGGCACGTCCGGCCAGCTCGGCACCGACAACTCGCCGGTCAAGCGGACGTTCCTGAAGTTCACCGTCTCCGGTCTCACCGGCTCGGTCAGCAACGCCAAGCTCCGCCTCCACACCGACGACGTCTCCGGCTCGGAAAGCCCGAACGGCGGCACGTTCCGCGCGACGTCGAACGTCAGCTGGACCGAGACGGCCGTCACCTGGAACAACCAGCCCGCGATCGACGGGGCGACGCTCGGCTCGCTCGGGCAGGTCGTGCGCAACGCCTGGTACGAGGTCGACGTCACCAGCCTCGTCACGGGCAACGGCACCTACAGCATCGCCATCACGTCCAGCAGCACGGACGGCGCCGACTACGACTCCCGCGAGTCCGGCTCGACCGCGCCGCAGCTCGTGGTCACCGACGGCGTGACGCAGCCTCCGGGCGACCCGGTCTGGGTCGGCGCGGGCGACATCGCCGACTCCGGTTCCGGTGACACCGCCACGGCGGCGTTGCTCGACGGCATCGCGGGCACGGTCTGGACCACGGGCGACAACGTCTACCCGGACGGCACCGCCTCGCAGTTCTCGACCTACTACGAGCCCACGTGGGGCCGCCACAAGGCGCGCACCAGGCCCTCGCCCGGCAACCACGACTACCACACCAGTGGCGCCACCGGGTACTACAACTACTTCGGGGCGCAGGCCGGGCCGTCCGGCCGCGGCTACTACTCCTACGACCTCGGCGACTGGCACATCGTGTCGCTGAACTCCAACATCAGCATGTCGGCCGGCAGCGCGCAGGAGCAGTGGCTGCGCCAGGACCTGGCGGCGAGCACGAAGCCGTGCACCGCGGCCTACTGGCACCACCCGCTGTTCACCAGCGGTGCCAACCACGCGCCCTCGACGGCCACCCGGCCGTTGTTCCAGGCGCTGTACGACTACAACGCGGACGTCGTGGTGTTCGGGCACAACCACCAGTACGAGCGGTTCGCCCCGCAGAACCCCAACGGCGGGCTGGACACCGCACGCGGCATCCGCACGTTCGTCGCGGGCATGGGCGGCGCGGGCGCGTACGGGTTCGGCACGATCAGGCCGAACAGCGAGGCGCGCAACACCGGCACCCGCGGCGTGCTGAAGCTGACGTTGCACAGCGGCAGCTTCGACTGGCAGTTCGTCCCGGAGGCGGGCAAGACCTACACCGACAGCGGCACCACCAACTGCCACTGACGGACCGCTGGAGGCCGACGTGTACCTGTCCACCATCGACAAACCCAAGACGGCGAACTGGAAAGGGCTGAGCGGCAACGTCTTCGCGCTCGGCACGGTCAGCCTGATCACCGACGTCTCGTCGGAGATGGTGGCGGCGGTCCTGCCGCTGTACCTGGTCATCGGCCTCCAGCTCAGCCCGGCCGCGTACGGGCTGATCGACGGCGTCTACACCGGCGCCACCACGCTGCTCAGACTCGCGGGCGGCTACCTCGCCGACCGCACCGACCGGCGCAAGGCGGTCGCGGGCTTCGGTTACGGCATCTCGGCCGTCGCCAAGCTCGGGCTGCTGGCCGCGGGCAACTCCCTGACCGCGCTCGGGTTCGTGATCACGGCGGACCGCGCGGGCAAGGGCTTGCGCACGGCGCCACGGGACGCGCTGATCACCCTGTCCACCCCCAGCGGTGACCTGGGCCGGGCGTTCGGCGTGCACCGGGCGATGGACGGCATCGGCGCGTTCGCCGGGCCGCTGGTCGCCATGGCCGTGCTCGCCGCCTCCGCCCAGTCGTTCGACGCCGTGTTCGTCACCAGCTTCTGCATCGCCGCGTTCGGCGTGCTGGTCCTGGTGCTGTACGTCAAAGACCGGCCGGAACCGCTGCAACGCAAGGAACCCCTGAAGCTCGCGCTGCTGAAGGACCCCGCCGTCCGCCGGATCGTGCTGGCCGCGTCGTTGCTCGGCCTGGTCACGATCGGCGACGGGTTCGTGTACCTGTTGCTGCAGAAGCGCGAGGGGCTGGCGTTCGGCTGGTTCCCGTTGCTCGCCGTCGGCACGAGCCTGGTCTACCTGCTGCTCGCCGCACCACTGGGCGCGCTCGCCGACAAGGTCGGCAGGCTCAAGGTCATGCTGGCCGGCTACGGCGCGCTGACCGTCGTCTACCTGCTCCTGCACGGACCTCTGGGCGGCTGGCCGCTCCTCGTGCTGGTCGTGGTGCTCTACGGCGTCTTCTACGCGTGCACGGACGGCGTGCTGATGGCGCTCGCGGGCCCGGTGCTGCCGGAACGCCTGCGCACCACCGGCATCGCGCTGATCCAGAGTGGACAGGCGCTCGCCTACCTCGGTTCCTCCGTGCTGTTCGGCCTCGCCTGGCAGTTCCTCAGCCCCGAGGCCGCCACCAGGATCGCCGCGGTCGCGGCCGTCCTGGCCATGATCACCACCGCCGCACTGCTGGGACGACGCAGATGAACAAACGCCTCGTGATCACCCTGATCGCCGCCGTCCTGCTCGGAGGCGTCGCCGTCGGCTACACCGCTCTCTCCGGTGCCGCGCCCGACAACGCCGCGCAGTCCGTTCCCACCGGCGCGGGGCCGCGTCTGATGGTCCTGAGCAACGGCAGGCTCTCCACGGTGTCCCGCACCGATCCGGCCGGATCGCGCGAGGTCACCGAACAGCGCTGCGACCGCGTCTACTCCGCCGCGGGCACGATCTCCTGCCTGCGGCCGGTCGGCGCCCTCAAAGCGGGTGAGCTGGCCGTGCTCGACAGCGACCTGAAGGAGCTCAGAACGGTTCCGCTGACCGGTTTCCCGAACCGCACGCGGGTGTCGGCGAGCGGCAGGATGGTGGCCTGGACCCTGTTCGTCGACGGGCACTCCTACGCGGCCAACGGGTTCTCCACCAGCACCGGCGTCCTCGACACGAAGACCGGGACGCTGGTGCGGTCGCTGGAGGAGTTCACCGTCGAGGGCATGCCCCAACGGCCCGTCGACACGAACTACTGGGGCGTCACGTTCACCGCCGACGACAACCGCTTCTACGCCACCATGTCCACCGGCGGGCACCGCTACCTGCTCGAAGGCGACTTCGCGGCACGCAGGGTCCGCCCCATGACCGACCTGGACGACGTCGAGTGCCCGTCGCTCTCCCCCGACGGCACCCGCATCGCCTTCAAGAAGGCGGTCGACGGCGACCCGCAGAAGGGCTGGCGGGTGTCCGTGCTCGACCTGGCGACGAAGGAGATCACGCCGCTCGCCGAGACCCGCAGCGTCGACGACCAGCCGGCCTGGGTCGACGACAGGACGGTCGCGTACGGCATCCAGCGCGACGACGGCCTGAACGACGTCTGGTCCGTGCCCGCCGACGGCACCGGCACACCCGCGGTGCTGGTCCCCGAGGCGAGCTCTCCCGCTCCGATCGGGTAGCGCCTCACTCGGCGGGGGCTTCCTCTTCCTCCTCCGCCCGCTGCACGAACGTCTGCGCCGTCTCCTCCTCGGCAGGCTCTTCCTCGCGCTGCACGGCACCTCATCGTGGCTGCCGTGGTCGGCGCAGCGCTGCACCGGAGCGGCGGGAGCGGACATGATCCGATCGGCGTTGGCCACGCCCTCGCGTTCGAACCGGTCGGACGGGTCGCTGACCTTGACGCCGCTGCCGTTGTCCGAGCCCTCGACCGGCCCGGACCGCTGCTGCACCACGTGCGTCAGCTCGTGCGCCAGCACGTGCTTGCCGGAGTCCGAGGCGGGGTCGTACCTGCCGCGCTGGAACACGATGTTGGAGCCGACGGTGTAGGCCTGCGCGTTCACGGACTTCGCGGACTCGTGCGCCGACGACCCGGTGTGCACCCTGACGTCGGAGAAGTCCTGCCCGAAACGGCCCTCCATGCCGACACCACGACGTCCAGCGACGGCTTCAGCCCACCGCCCAGCGCGCTCCACACGTCCGCGAACGACCGGTCTTCCGGCGGCGGCAGCGCGACCGTCATCGGCACGGGCAGTGCGAGCTCCGCCAGGGTGCCGCCGAGCAGACCCGGTGACACGGCGTCGTACCCGATGAGGTCCGAACCGCGCAACGCCTCGTCGCGGACCAGGCGGCGCAGTGCCTCGTCAACCTCGTGGATCACGCCGTCCACCACCGCGCGCCCACCACCGCGAACCATCAACGCAGTGACGTCCCGATGGACAGAGTTGGCTGCCCCAACGGGCAGCCGCGAACACCGCGAGCAGGATTGGGCAAGAGTCGAGCAGTATTGATCTCCCGTCATCCCTGTTCAGCCCGATCTAATGAGTGCATCGCCAGAACAGCGACACCAGACAAGAGGTAGGAACAGATGAGCGTCGAGCACGGATTCCACGCCACCCTGACCGCGCGCCCCGGCAAGGGCGACGAGGTCGTCGAGTTCCTGCTCGGCGCGCCGTCGCTGGCCAACGACGACTGCAAGGTCTTCCTGGTCGGCCGCTCGACAGGCAACCCCGACGTCGTCCACGTGACCGAGGGCTGGACGACGGCGGAGGCGCACAGCGCG
>JASLAV010000338.1 GCA_030146905.1 Lentzea sp.
CGACCCGTCGGGCGTTCGGCGACCGGGCCGCGATGATCACCGTCGACCAGGGCGGGCACGGCACGTACCTGATCGGCAAGAACAAGTGCGCCAACGACAAGGTGACGGCGTACCTGCTCGACGGGAAGCGTCCTGACGACACGAAGTGCGCCGCCGAGAACGGCTGACGCACGGACTCTCCGTCATCGAACCGGCGGAACGCAAGCAGGGCAAGCGTTCCGCCGGCACCGCCTCGGCGGCCGACCTCGGCGAACCGCTCATGAAGGACATCGCGATGCGGATCGTGTCCAGCGCGGAGAACTCCTCCACGGACCGGCGTGCGCAGTTCGGCTACATCACAGCGGCCAAGGACCCGGTCTTCAAGGCGGCACACGCCCTGGCCAAGGCGAAGCCGCCGTCGCAGGGCGGCGACGAGACGACGTGGCTCAACGCCTTCATGGACGCCCGCGTGTGGACCACGAAGCAGGAGCCCGCGCACGAGAACACCAGCCGCGTCGGCACGGCGCAGCGCGTGTGGCTCAAGGCCGGCAACCTCGACCTGAACACGCCGCTCAGGTGGAAGGTCCACGGCCAGAGCTTCGAGATCAGGTGATCTCCCGCTGACAGCCGGCGGTAGGGGCGTCCCGGACGGGGCGCCCCTACCGTCGTCCGCGCCGACGGAGAGCACTCCCCGGTGCGGCTGAACGGGTGATCCGTTCGGCCATCACAGCGAAACCGCAGGCTGGTTGCGTCGTTCGCCCCCGTAGGAATCACGTGGGTGCATAGGGTTCTTCAATCCCGCACCTCGTGGAGGAGGCCAACGGTGTTCGAAGGGCGCACCCGGCTGCGCGGCCTGGTCCAGGACCTGGTCGGGACCGTGGGCCCCGGTGCGACGCCGGTGCTCGTCGTCGAGGGCTGCGGAGGCTCCGGCAAGACCGCGCTGCTGCACCAGACGCTGCTGGAGTGGCAGGACCGGACGCCCTCGGTGCTCGTGCGGCCGCGTGAGCTGCACGCCGACGACGACGGGGACAGCGCGGTGCGGCCGGTGCTCGCGGCCGTGCTGCTGGGGCTCAGCACCGAGGTGCCCGGCTTCCCCCTGTCGTTCGAACGCGTGCTGCTCGCGCAGATCGCCATGCGCGTCGAGATCAGCACCCTCGACCAGAAGGCCGCGCTCGAGGAGCTCAACCGGAAGACGAACAACTACCGCGAGCGCAACCTGCGCGAACTGGTCCGCGACCTCGCCGCCACGGCGGGCTCGCTGATCCAGCTGCCGCTGGACCCGGCGCCGGTGGTGAACCGGATCGCCGACTACCTCGGCGGCATGCTGGAGAGCTCGCGCCGCGCGTCCAACTTCCGCTGGAGCAAGGCGGCGCTGGAGTGGTTCGGCCACCAGGACCAGCACCTCTCCCTCAACGCAGACCAGTCCCGGCTGCGGCTGAGCGCCCAGGCCCGCAGCAAGGACCCCGACGTGCGCCGCGACGTCGACGACCTGCTCGTGGCGGCCCTGCTCGCCGATCTGCGGCACAGCCTCGCGCCGGTCACCACCCGCCGGCACAACGTGCTCATGCTGCTCGACGACGGAGACATCTCGGTGGCCACGACGTTCGTGCGCGCACTGCTGCGGGTGCGCGGGGCGATCGCGGACACCGTCCGCGGCGGTCATCACCCGCTGCCGGACCCGTTGCTCGTCGTGACCACGAGCGGCGGGCTGCTGGCGGAGGAGCTGGCTGAGGACGAGGTGCCGGAACCGCTGATGCTCGCCGAGTCCGATGTGGACGTCGGCCTCACCACCCGCGGGCGTGCGTGGATGCGGGTGCGGTCGGAGGACCTGACGAGCAAGGACGTCGTGCAGCTCGCCAAGAGCCACCTCTGGCCGAACGACCTCGCCGCGAGCACCGTGGGCAGGGTCGTGCACCGGTTGAGCCGCGGCCACCCGAAGTCCGTCGACACGTTGCTGCGCAAGCTGCACCAAGAGCCGGACCTCGCCCGCGATCCTGGCAAGCTGTTGCACGACGCGGAGAACGCGTTGATCGAACCGTTCGTGCGCGAGTTCTCCGCGGGGGACAAGGCGAACAGCCACCACGTGCAGGCACTGGTCACGTTGTCGGCGGCGCTCACCAAGCTGGAGGCGCAGACGCTGGCACCGCTGCTGCCGGACCCGGTCGGGCTGGACTCGCCGCTGTACTCGTCGCCGACGCTGTGGTCGCCGGGTGAGTCCGGTGAGCAGCGGTTGCCGCCGCTCGTCCGCCACCTCGGCCTGCGGCTGCTGTCCGCGCGGACCGGCGCCGACGGGCCGTCGTGGGAGGAGGTGATCGGCAGGCTGCGCGACCACGCCGGTGACGAGGGTCCCCGGCTGCGGCACACGTTGCTGCTGGGCGACCGCTCCGCGGTGGCGGAGGAGTTGCTGGAGTCGTTGTCCGACATGGCGACCAGGGCGTGGCTCGACCTCTTCGACCTGGTCACCTCCGACGTCAACCCGACGGAGACCGCGCCGGACTCGATCGGCACGGCGCCGCGCGGCAGCGATCTCGCGCACGTCCACCGGTTGCTCGGCGTCGTGCCCGCGTTCGACCACGACCCGTGCGTCACGGATCCCGAGGTCCTGCAGGACTACGCCGCCTGCGCGGAACAGGCCCTGCGGCAGCTCTCCAACCGCGCGCAGGACTCGGCGCCGCTGCTCAGGCGGGCACAGCGCTACGAACGGTTCGGGAGGAACCACCGGTGAAGCCCACCGAACGCTTCTACCTCGGCATCTGGCCCAGAAAACGACCGTTCCGGCACCCCGCGAAGTGGACCGACTGGCTGCGCCCGGTCGCCGTGCTGGTGGTCGTCGCACTCGTGGCCGGGCTGTTCACCGGCGGCCCGTGGCTGTGGAAGCGGTTGTCCTGCAAGGACGGCTGGCTGCCCGGCTCGGACGTGTGGTCGGCCGGCGGCGAGTGCGTGGGGCTGTCCTCCGGGCCCTACGCCTTCGAGCTGGACGCGTTCACGAACGTGCTCAAGGTGATCGAGAACCAGAACGCCGCGGCGGCCGGCGTCTGCGACCCGAACGGCACACCGGTCACCGTCGGCGTGCTGCTCACGATGACCGACCAGTACGCGGGCGCACGCGCCGTGCACGAGCTGGAGGGCATGGCGGCGGGGCAGGCGCGGGCGAACGGCACCGGCTGTCTGCACCCGGTGCGGCTGCTGGTGGGCAACATCGGCGCGTACGGGCCGGAGCAGGAGGCCGTCGAGGTCGCGAGGAGGCTCGCCGACCACGAGGAGGTCGTCGCCGTGGCCGGGATCGGGCTGAGCAACCAGCGCTCCGCCGAGATCGCCGACCTGCTGGCGGAGCGGAAGATCCCGATGGTCGCCGACCTCGTCACGGCGGAGGGGTTCGACCAGAGCGGCTCCACCGCGCAGGAGACGGACTACAGCGGCTGCGAGCCCGACACGACCTACCAGGACGGCGTGGGCCGCGACCACTACTACCGGGTGGCCTTCCGCGGCTCCGAGCAGATCAGGTCGCTCGGCGCGGCGCTGCAGGGCACCCGGCTGGACTTCATCATGGTGCCGACCGGTGGCACCGACCCGTACACCTGCACCGCGTTGCCGTTGATGCACAAGCAGTTCGGCGGCACCATCACCGAGGTCAAGTTCGACCCCGACGAGGCGAGCACGGTGTCCCAGACCGCCAGGCGGGTCTGCAACGTGACCAAGGACGTGACGGTCGGCTACATCGCCCGCGGCCGCGACCTGGCGATGTTCCTGCACAGCCTCGACCAGGAGTTCTCGCAGGGCCACTGCTCCGCGAGCTCGATCACGGTGGTCAGCACGTCGGACGGGCAGCGCGTGCGGGCGGCGGAGCTCGACCCGCGGCTGGAGGACCTGCGCGTGCAGGCCCTGTCCTCGCCCGCCTTCACCTCCGGCAAGCTGCGCCTGGTGTCCACCCTGGTCGGTGGCGCGGACAAGCAGGTCCCCGGCAGCAACACCGGGTTCGCCGACTTCGAGCGCCAGTTCAGCCGGATCGGGTTCGACGTGGCGCACACCGACGCGGGCTGGGCGGTCAACGGCTACGACGCCATGGCCGTGATCGGCGAGGCGGTGAACAAGCTGCCGGTCACCAAGGCGGTGCAGCGCAGCCAGGTGAACACCCAGATCAGCTTCATCTCCTCACCGGAGACGGCGGTGCTGGGCGCGGGCGGGCCGATCATGTTCGACAACGACGGCAACCGGTTCGGGACGCAGCCGCCGGTCGTGCGGGTGTGCCCGTTGCCGCCGGGGCGGAACGGGGCGGCGAACCGGGTCCGCAGCGTCACGCTGCAACCCGGCTCACCCGCCCCGCCCTGCTGAGCTCCTACAGCTGGGTCCAGTCCAGCACCGGCGCCGCGAAGTCGCGGATCGACGCCAGCAACCCGAGCCGCGCGGCCTTCACCTTCTCGTCCTCGGCCATCACGAGCACCTCGTCGAAGAACGTGTTGATCGGCCCGGTCAGGCTCCCGGCCGCCGCGACGAACGCGGCGAGACCGGCGACGTCCCGGCGGACGCCGTCGAAGGCCTCGTGCAGAGCCACTTCGGCCGGCTCGGACAGCACGGAGGCGTCGTACGACGGCTCCACCGAGGCCGGCACGATCCGCCGCACCCGCTGCAACGCGGCGGCCAGCGCGTCGAAGGACTCGTCGCCGGCCAGCGACTCCAGCCGCGACAGCGTCTCGTCGGCCAGCACCGGCGAGTCGGCCAGCGGCAGCACCGCCTGCACGAACCGGTGCTCGTGACCGGCGTCGAGCAACGCCTGCTCGTACCGCCGCACCGCGAACTCGCGCGCCGTCTCCAACGCATCCGCGGAGACCTCGAGCCCTTCGGCGGCCAGCGACAGCGCCACCGGCAACGTGATCGCCCGCAGGTCCGGGAACGCCCGCAGCACCGTCACGGCACCGAGAGCCGCACGACGCAGGCCGAACGGGTCCGACGACCCGGTCGGCTGAGCACCGATGCCGAACAACCCCGCCAGCAGGTCGAACCGGTCGGCCAGCGACAGCAACGCCCCCGGCACCGACGACGGCAGCGCGTCACCGGCCGAACGCGGGAGCTCCATCTCCCACAACGCCTGGGCGACCTCCGGGGTCTCCCCCGCCCGCACCGCGTACTCGCGGGCCATCACACCGGCGAGCGACGACAGCTCGATCACCATCTGCGAGCCGAGGTCGAACTTGGCGAGCGCCCCCGCGCGGTCCAGCGTCTCGCGGTCGGCGTCCACGACGGACGCGAACCGGCCGGCCAGCGAGGCGATGCGCCCGGCCCTGTCCGCCATCGAACCCAGCTTGTCCGCGAACGTCAGCTTCGCGAGACCGGACTTCATCTCCTCCAGCGGCGTCTTGAGGTCGGCACGCCAGAAGAACGCGGCGTCCTCGTACCGCGCCCGCAGCACGGCCTCGTTGCCCGCGCGCACCAGATCGGCGTCGACGGACCCGTTCGCCACGGCCACGAAGTGCGGCAGCAGGGAACCGTCGGCCGCACGGACCGGCAGGTACCGCTGGTGCTTGCGCATCACCGTGGTGAGGATCTGCGCCGGGAGCTCCAGGTACCGCTCCTCGAACGAGCCGAGGATCGGCGTCGGCCACTCGACCAGGTTCGTCACCTCGTCCAGCAGGCCGTCGACCTCGACGACACCGCCGACCGACGCCGCGAGCTCCTGCGCCGCCTCGACGATCGAGGCGGACCGCGCCGCGGCGTCGGCCTCGATCCCGTGCGACCGCAGGAACTCCAGGTACCCGTCCGCTGTGGACACCGGGACCACCGGCTCCGCGGCGGTCCTGTGCACGCGCGTGGCGGTGCCGGACGTCAGCGACGACACGGCGACCGGCACGGGGGTCGAGCCGAGCAGCGCGAGCAGCCAGCGGATCGGGCGCGTGAACGACAGCTTCGGGTCGTTCCACTTCATGTTCTTCTCGGCGCGCAGGTCCGACACGACCTCGGCCAGCAGGCCGCTCAGCACCTCGACGGCGCCGCGGCCGGCGTCGGTCTTCGTCAGCGCGACGAACTCGACGCCGTTCTCGGTGACGCGGCCCAGCGCGGACACCTCGGCACCCTGGCCGCGAGCGAAGCCCTGCACGGCCTTCGTCGGGTTGCCGTCGGCGTCGAACGCGGCGGAGACGCGCGGACCGCGCACCGTGCGCTCGGCGTCCGGCTCGCGCGGCGCCACCGCGGGCACCTGCACGACGATCCGGCGCGGCGTGCCGTGCACGGTCACCTCGCCGTGCGTCAGCCGGGTGGCGCCGAGCTTCGACGACACCGCCTCGCGCACCGCCTCGACGGTCCGCCGCACCTCGGCGGGCGGCAGCTCCTCCGTGCCGATCTCGAACAGCAGCGTGGCCGGCGCGGTGACGTCCTCGAAGGACGACGGCGCTGCGGCGAGGGCGGGGGCCTCCGCCACGCCCAGCGGGTGCCCCAGCTCGGCACGGCGCTCGGCCCACAGACCGGCGACCTCACGCGCCAGGCCGCGCATCCGGCCGAACGCGCGGGCCCGCTCGGTCGTGGAGATCGAGCCGCGCGCGTCCAGCACGTTGAAGATGTGCGAGCACTTCAGCACGAAGCTGTGCGCGGGGACCGGCAGGCGGGCGTCGAGCATGCGGCGTGCCTCGGCCGCGAACTCCTCGAAGAGGCGCTTGTTCGCCTCCACGTCCGCGTCGTCGAGGTAGTACCGCGACATCTCGTACTCGGCCTGGCCGAACGCCTCGCCGTAGGAGATGCCGGGCGCGTAGGCGATCTTCTTGAAGTGGTCGACGCCCTGCAGCGCCATCATGATCCGCTCGATGCCGTAGGTGATCTCCACCGACACCGGGTC
>JASLAV010000611.1 GCA_030146905.1 Lentzea sp.
TCTCTCCGCGGTTCGCCACCAGAACGCTGTCGAACATGATCACATCCGGAAGACGCCGTAGGAAACATCGTCGATGGGGGCGTTCGCCGCACTGGACAGGGCAAGTCCCAGCACCGTGCGGGTGTCACGCGGGTCGATCACACCGTCGTCCCAGAGCCGCGCGGTCGAGTAGTACGGGTTGCCCTGGTCCTCGTACTGCTGGCGGATCGGCGCCTTGAACGCCTCCTCGTCCTCCGCGGACCACTCGTCTCCGAGCTGGTCGCGGCGGACGGTCGCCAGCACAGAAGCCGCCTGCTCACCGCCCATCACGGAGATGCGGGCGTTGGGCCACATCCACAGGAACCGCGGCGAGTACGCCCGGCCGCACATCGAGTAGTTGCCGGCGCCGAACGAACCACCGATGATCACGGTGAACTTCGGGACGCGTGCGCAGGCCACGGCCGTCACCATCTTGGCGCCGTGCTTGGCGATGCCGCCCGCCTCGTACTCGCGACCGACCATGAAGCCGGTGATGTTCTACAGGAACAGCAGGGGCACCGAGCGCTTGTCGCACAGCTGGATGAAGTGCGCGCCCTTCACCGCCGACTCGCCGAACAGGATGCCGTTGTTGGCGACGATCCCGACCGGGTGCCCGTGGATGCGCGCGAAGCCGGTGACGAGCGTCTGCCCGTACTCCTTCTTGAACTCCTGGAACTTCGAGCCGTCGACGATCCGCGCGATCACCTCGCGCACGTCGTAGGGCGTCCGGGAGTCCGTCGGCACAACGCCGTAGAGGTCCTCGGGATCGACGGCAGGAGCCTCGACGGGCGAGACGTCCCACGGCCGCGGTGCGCGCGGCCCGAGCGTCGAGATGATCGAGCGGACCATCCTCAGCGCGTGCGCGTCGTTCTCCGCCAGGTGGTCGGTGACGCCGGACGTGCGCGAGTGCAGGTCGCCGCCGCCGAGGTCCTCGGCCGACACGACCTCACCGGTCGCGGCCTTCACCAGCGGCGGGCCACCGAGGAAGATCGTGCCCTGGTTCCTGACGATGATCGCCTCGTCGCTCATCGCCGGCACGTACGCGCCACCCGCGGTGCACGAGCCCAGCACCGCGGCGATCTGCGGGATGCCCTTGGCGGACATCGTGGCCTGGTTGTAGAAGATCCGGCCGAAGTGCTCGCGGTCGGGGAACACGTCGTCCTGCTTGGGCAGGAACGCGCCGCCGGAGTCGACGAGGTAGATGCACGGGAGGTTGTTCTGCAGCGCCACTTCCTGTGCGCGCAGGTGCTTCTTGACCGTGATCGGGTAGTAGGTGCCGCCCTTGACCGTGGCGTCGTTCGCGACGATCACGCACTCGCGGCCGGACACCCGCCCGACGCCCGTGATGATGCCCGCGGCGGGGGCCTCGTCGCCGTACATGCCGTTCGCGGCCAGCGGTGACAGCTCCAGGAACGGCGAACCGGGGTCGACCAGCGTGTCCACGCGCTCGCGCGGCAGCAGCTTGCCGCGGTCGACATGGCGCTGACGAGCCTTCTCCGGACCACCGAGCGCGGCGGTGGCGAGCTTGCCGCGCAGCTCGTCGACGAGCGCGGCGTGCTCCTTGGCGTAGCGGTCCGACGGCTCGGCGGCGCTGCGCAGGACAGGTGCGTCCATGCTCCCCAGACCTCAGGTTAGCGGGCGTTAACATCGACATGTTAGCGCCCGCTAACCCAGCGGTCCACCGACGTGGCTCGAGAGTGACCCGAACGCAGGTCACCCGCCCTTTCAGGCACTCCCACGTTCCGGAACGAACTAGCCGATGACGCCGCGGAGTGCGGGCAGGTACCCGCTCTGGTGACCGGCGCGGTTCGGGTGGTACGACTCCTCCACCGGCCAGCTCAGGCTGTTCAGCCACCAGCTCGACGAGCAGATCTCGTGCCCGGTGAACGCCCCGCGCACGTCGACGTAGGTGAACCCGGCGGCAGCCGCCCGTGCGCCGATGGTCGCGTGCAGCGCGTCGGAACCGGAGTTGATCGCGGCCCGCTTGGTGTCGCTCAACCCGACGTTGCAGGAGCCGGGCACCTTGTACATCCGCGGGTAACCGAGCACGACCACGCGCGCGGACGGGGACTTCGACCTGATCGTGCCGTAGACGTTGTCGAGCAACCCGGGAAGCGTGTTCGCGGCGTAGGTCTTGGCCGTGTTCACCCGGTTGACGCAGTCCTGGTCCGAGCCGAAGGTGCACGTGGTGATGACATCGCTGAAGCCGGCGTCGTTGCCGCCGACCTGCACCGTGACCAGGGTCGTGGACGTGGTGAGGGCGGCGGCCTGGTTGACGACGTCACCTGTTCGAGCACCGGAGCAGGCGACCGAGCGGAACGTCGCGGGCGCTGTCGCCGCAGCCCAGAGGGCCGGGTAGGCGAGCGGGCCGCGCTTGCAGCTGCCACTGGCGCCGTCGTAGGTGCCGGTTCCGAGGCCGGACGCGTACGAGTCGCCCAGGGCGACGTAGTTGACGGGGGCCGCGCTCGCGGGGTTGGCGAGCGCGATGACCGCCGCGGCGGCGGTGACCACAGAGGCGATGAACTGAGCAGGACGCATCGAAGACTCCCGGAGGGGGCCGCAGGGTTGGATGCATTGCGGGTCAATGGTTACCCATGGGTAAGGCCTGTGTGAAGTATTGGTCAAGAGTCAACATTTGGCGCTCGTACCTGCGGAAATTCCACCCATCGGAGGACGCCACCGCGGGTGAGTTTGCAGGACAGTCGACAAGTGAACGGCTGCTAACCTCCACGCGTGGCCGAGAAACCCTCACGTCGGGACCAGATCCTCAACGCCGCGGCGGAGCTCTTCGCGCGGCACGGCTTCCACGGCGTGGGCATCGACGACATCGGTGCGGCCGTCGGCATCTCCGGTCCCGCGCTCTACCGGCACTTCCGCAGCAAGGACGCGATGCTCGGCGAGATGCTGACGTCGATCTCCGAACGGCTGCTCGACGGCGGTCAGGCGCGCGTGGACGCCGCGTCGAGCCCCGAGGAGGCGTTGCGCGACCTGGTCGGCTGGCACGTCGAGTTCGCGCTGGACGACCCGGCCCTCATCACGGTGCAGGCCCGCAACCTCGCCAACCTCACCGATCCCGACCGGCGGCGCGTGCGCGCGCTGCAGCGGCGGTACGTCGAGGTGTGGGTGGAGACGATCCGGCGGACGGTGACGGACTTCGACGAGCCGACCGCGCGGGCGGCGGCGCACGCGGTGTTCGGCTTGATCAACTCGACCCCGCACAGCGCACATCTCGACCGCGACCAGATGGCGGCCCTGTTGTCGCGCATGGCACTCGCGTCGCTCACCCCGGCCGCGGTCACCTCCTAACGCGTCAAAATGCCGCGCTGGTAGGCCGCCGCCACCGCCGAAGCCCGGTCCGGCACCTCCAGCTTGGCGTAGACGTGCAGCAGGTGCGTCTTCACCGTGGCCTCGCTGATGTGCAGCGCCGCCCCGACCTCGCGGTTGGTCTTCCCCTGCCCGACCAGGGCGAGCACCTCACGTTCCCTGGCGCTCAACGGCGCGGGCGTCACCGGCGTCCGCACGCGGTGGACCAGCCGTGCCGCGACGGAGGGCGACAGCACCGTCTCGTCACGGGCCGCCGCCCGCACCGCGCGGAACAGCTCCTCGCGCGGCGCGTCCTTGAGCAGGTAGCCGATCGCGCCCGCCTCGATCGTCGGCAGCACGTCGGCGTCCGTGTCGTGCGTGGTCAGCACGAGCACGCGCGTCGCCGGTGCCCGTTCGCGGATCAGCCGCACGAGCTCGGCACCGCTCGGCGCGGGCAGCCGCAGGTCCGTCACCGCGACGTCCGGGCGGACGGCCGCGATCACGGTCAGCGCCTCGGTCCCGCTCGCCGCCTCGCCGACGACCTCGAAGTCGTCCTGGGTGCCGAGCATGCCGCGCAGCCCGTCCCGCACCACCGGGTGGTCGTCGACCACGACGAGCCTGATCACCGGTCCTCCAGCGGCACCGTCACGGTGACCGCGGTTCCGCCGCCGGGAGCGGAGTCCACGGTCGTCGTCCCACCGAGCAGCTCCACGCGTTCCTCCATCGCGGTCAGGCCGAAGCCGCGCACCGACGGCGCGAAGCCCACCCCGTCGTCGAGCACGTCCAGCACCACCACGTCCTCCATGTAGGACAGTGTCACGTCCGCCCGGCCCGCGCGGGCGTGCCTGCCCACGTTGGCCAACGCCTCCTGTGCCGCGCGCAGCACCGCCACCTCCGTCTCCGGCGGCAACGGCCGTGCGTCGCCGGTCACCGTGAACGTCGCCGTCACGCCGTGCTCCTCACGCCACGCCGCGAGAGTCCGTTCCACCGCCTCGCCGAGCCTGGCGTCGCGCAGCGGTCCCGGCCGCAGCGCCTCGATCGACCGGCGCACCTCGACGAGGCTGTCCCTGGCGAGCCGGCGCGCGGTGGCGATGCGGCCGCGCACCGGGTCGTCCGGTGCGGTGAGCTCCTCGGCCACCTCCAGCTGCGTCACGATGCCGGTGAGGCCCTGCGCGACGGTGTCGTGCATCTCCCGCGCCACCCGCGCCCGTTCTTCGAGCACCTGAAGCCTCGCGTTCTCGGCGGACAGCTCGGTCAGCCGCTCGTTGACCTCACGGCGCCGGATCGCCTCCCGCTCCATCGCGCGGATGATCCAGCCGATGAGGACCGCCATCGGGGTCGTGATGGCGAGGTTGATCAGCAGGCTCCTGCCCACGTCGGTGCCCTGCGGCACCAGCCACAGCGCGCTCACCACGACCGCTCCCGCGTAGGCGAGCCAGCCGGGCAGCGCCAGGAACGCGAGGCCGTAGCAGGACGGCACGAAGATCGCGAACACGAAGTCGTGCCACAGCAGCACGGCCGTGCCGCCCAGCATGCCGGCGAAGTACAGCAGCATCGCCCCGGTCCTGGTCTCCCACCACGCGGGGTGCGCGACGACGAACCACCAGTGCCACACCGCCAGCGCGGCCACGACGACGAGCGGCACCACGGCGACCGGCCTGGCCACCAGGTAGACGCCCGTCGCCACGGTCAGCAGGCCGTACGGGACGAGCGCCCACGCCAGGTTCCACCGGTGCTCCTGCTCCCGCATCGACCTCACGCGGTCAGCTTCGCAGTCCGGGGACTCCGCAGTTTCCGCAACAGGGCCTCCGCCGGTCCCGGCAGGTCGTGCCGTCGCAGCAGGTCGGCCAGCAGCACGGAGACCAGCCAGGTCGCCAGCGCCAGCAGCGCCGTCTGCGCGGAGGACAGCGTCCCGCCCAGCCCGAACGTGTAGGGCACGAGCAATGCGACGAACACGACGGACTGGAACAGGTAGCAGCTCAGCGACCGCTCCCCGCACGCGGCGATGGCGTTCACCACCGCCGTGCGCCGCTTGATCCGCATGGCGATCAGGGCGATCAGCGCGGCGTACCCGAGCCCTCCCGCGACACCGGTGACGGTGTGCACCGCCGCCAGCAGCCCCAGCTGCGACGACTCCTGGAAGTGCCCGACCACGAGACCGCTCGGCAGGCCGCCGACGACTGCGGCGGTGATGCCCCACGCCGCGGTGCGGCGCAGCAGGCGCAGGTGCGACTCGGGTTCCGCCAGGAGGTCGCGGCGGCCCGCCCACGCACCGGCCAGCGCGGCCGACCCGACCCCCACCATCCCGAACGGCGTCATCAGCCACTCCACCGGGTGCAGTGCGAGTGCGGTGAGCGGGTTCTCCACCTCGAACGACCAGAAGAACGTCCGTTCCTGCCGTGGCGGTCCGGAGTAGGCCATGCCCTGGATGACGGCCGTCGGCACCAGCCACGCCACGGCGAGCACCAGCAGCGTGCGGTCCTTCACCCTGCTCAACGCGACCAGCGCGAACCCGAGCAGGCCGTACAGGCCCAGCACGTCGCCGGGGAACAGCAGCACGGCGTGCACGAACCCGAAGAGGATCAACCACCGGTTGCGCGACCGGGCGCGGTCCGGGGCCATCCGCGCCACCCCGTACGCGAACAGCGCGGCGAACATCGGGTAGGCCCGCGCGTCCACGAACGTCACCTGGAAGGCGCTGTACAGGCGGTCGGCCAGGTCCGTTTCCACGATGTGCTGCCGGACGCCGTACGGACGTCCGTGGAGGTAGATCGCCGAGTTGGCGAGCGCGATGAGCAGCAGCATGCTGCCGCGGGCGAGGTCTGGTGTGAGCAGCCGTTTCATGTCTTCGAGCGTGTCGCCGCGCGGGAGCGGCCGGCATCGACCGCGTCATCGACCGCGGCGTCCGTCGCGGTGGGGCCCGGATCCACCGATCGACGGATGGCGTGCGCCTGACCTGGCGAACTGGCGGACGGCCGAGACCCTTCCGTAACCTTGCGCGACAATGGGCGCTCGCAAACTCCTCCTCCGGCTCCCGGCCTGGTTCCGGTTCACGGTGATCGCACTCGCGGTGTTCGTGTGCGGGGTCATCGCCTCCCGTCCGGCGCACGGCGAAAACGGGGTTCCCCCCAGCGCCGACGTGATCGCCGCGGCCAACGCCGTCGAGGCGTTCGTGGCGCCTTCGCCGACGCACGACCCGCACGTCAACCTGCCGTCGGACTTCGCACGGGAGACGGGGCGCGACCCCGTGACCGTGACGGCACCCGACGGGACGCTGCGGGTCGTCGACGCCTCCGGTGGGTGCTCGGGGCCGGCCGGGGACACGGAGTGGGACTTCAGCACGGCGTGCCGGGCGCACGACCTGGGCTACGACCTGTTGCGCTACGCGGAGCACAAGGGCGATCCGCTCGGGCCCGGTGCGCGCAAGGCGCTGGACGACAGGCTCGCGATCGACCTGCACGCGCAGTGCCGGCTGAACCCGCGCGGTTCCGAGTCGAGCTGTCACGCGGTCGCCGAGACGTACGCGCTGGGGCTCAAGTTCAACTCGTGGCGGCAGCGGTGGGGGCCGCCCGGCCACGAACCCGTGGTGGCGTGGGCGTTCGGCAGCGCTGTCGTGGTGTTCCTGCTGCTGGCGCGGCTGCACGGCCGCAAGCGCGACGAGCTGCCCGCCGCCAGGCCCGTCGAGCAGGACAGGTACGCGACGTTCCTGCGGCTCTTCAGCCTGGCGCTGCTGGTGCTCGGCGAGACCGTGGCGATGCTCGCGCACCTCAGCGGCTTCGGCACGCCGTGGCTGTGGGCGTTGCAGGCGGTGCCGTTGTTCTTCTTCGCGGGTGGGCACGCGAACCTGCGCAGCTGGCAGGCGCACGAAGGCGGCTTCGGCTGCTGGGTGTCGAGCCGCACGTCGTGGCTGCTGCGGCCGGTGCTCGCGTTCGTGCTGCTGTGGGTGGTGCTGTTCGCGGCGCTGAACCTGCTCGACGTCGAGGTCGAGGCGTACAGCCGGCTGATCACGCACCCGCTGTGGTTCCTCGGGGTCTACCTGCTGGCGGTGGCCGCCACGCCCGCCGCCGCGTGGCTGCACCGGCACTTCCGCCGCACCACGCCGTTCGTGCTGGTGCTGCTCACCCTCGGCGTCGAGGTGGCGCGCACGTCGACGGACTGGAAGACCGGCGGGTACGTGAACCTGATCGTCGGCGCGCTGCTGATGCAGCAGATCGGTTTCTTCTACGCGGACGGCACCCTGCAGCAGCTCTCGCGCCGCGTGCTGGCGGCGCTGGGCGCGATCACGTTGCCCGCGCTGGTGTTCTTCAGCGGCTACCCGCGTTCGATGATGGTGCTCGGTGTCGCGCAGGTGTGCCTGGCGCTGCTCGCGCGCGGCCGTGTCACGACGTGGCTGGAGGGCCGTTCGTGGCACGTCGTGAACTTCGCGCGCCGGGCGCCGATGACGGTGTACCTGGCCTACCTCGCCGGTGTCGGCGCGCTGGTCGGGTTGCTCGATCTCGCGCAGGCGCCGATCTGGCTCGCGTTCGTGCTCGTGCCGCTCACCCTGCTGTTCCACCGGTTCGAACGACGCCTGGTCCGGTTCCCGCGGCTGTCGCACGAGTCGCACCGGACCCGGCTCGCGACCGCCGCGGGCGTGGTGTTCGGGACGCT
>JASLAV010000678.1 GCA_030146905.1 Lentzea sp.
TTGAGCAGCACGATCGACTGCCTGGCCGCCTCCAGTGCGAGCACGCGGTGCTCGGGGGCGTCGACCACGTCCTCGGTGATGGCCGCGTACGGGTTGGCCTCCGGCGGGTCGAACTCCCCCAGCCGCATGCGCAGCGTCAGCAGGTGGCCGACGGCGCGGTCGACGTGGTCTTCGCTGATCAGGCCGCGTGCCAGCGCCTCTGTCACGTGAGCGGTGGTCGCCGCCGAGTCGGTGTCGTGGTCGGTGAAGCTGTCGATGCCCGCACGCAGCATCTCGGCGTGCGCGGACACGTCGTCGGGGTGGTAGGCCTGCTGACCGGCCACGTTCGACGGCGCACCGGCGTCGCTGACGACCGCGACCTCGCCCCAGCCGCGCAGGTGTTCCCCGATGTGCGGCGTGAGGTGCGCGGGCCTGCCGTTGACGAGGTTGTAGGAAGGCATGACCGCCACGGCCGCGCCCGCCTCGATCGGGCCGCGGAAGCACGGCAGTTCGTACTCGTGCAGCACGCGGGCTCGCAGCGCCGACGAGGTGGTGCACCTGTCGGTCTCGTTGTTGTAGCCGAGGAAGTGCTTCAGCGTGGGCGCGGTCTTGAGGTACACCGGGTGGTCGCCCCGCAGGCCGCTCGCGTAGGCCGTACCCATCACCGAGGTGAGCAGCGGGTCCTCGGAGTAGCCCTCCTCGTTGCGCCCCCAGCGGGGGTCGCGCAGCGGGTTGACCACCGGCGCCCACACGTTGAGGCCGTGCGCCACCTGGTCCTTGTGGTGGAAACCGCGCACCTCGGTGCCCGTCGCGTCGCCGACCGCGCGCACCAGCTCCGGGTTCCACGTGCTGGCCAGGCCGATCGCCTGCGGGAACACCGTCGCGCGGCCCAGCCACGCCACGCCGTGCAACGCCTCCGTGCCAGTGCGGAAGGCCCCGATCCCGAGCCTCGGCACCGCGGGCTGCCACTGGTGCAGCATCGCGATCTTCTCGGCGGTGGTGAGCCGGCCCAGCAGGTCCGCCACCCGGTCGGGCAACGGCAGGTCGCGGTCGCGGAAGGGCGGGTTCTCGGTGCTCAAGGCACGCCCTCCTCGTCATCGAGGTTCTGGATCGAATCGCTTCGACCGGACCTCGTGAACGTGGCACGGCCCGAGACGGCCCGTCAAGGCGCCCCGGCGCCGTTTCGACGTGTTCGACGCACTTTCTGTCGAACGGGCCCGTCATTTCGACACTTTGCTAAGGAAAGCGCTTACCACGTTACGGCACAACGCCTTTGTGCCCTTGCGTCGCGGAGCGCGACGAGTCATCGTAGCCGCCGTGGATCTGCGACGAAGCGTTCTGCTCCCGCTGGTGCTCCTGGCCTTGGTCACCGGGCAGCCACCCGCGTCGGCTCACCAACGGCACGGCGAACGCCTCG
Source organism: Lentzea sp. (assembly GCA_030146905.1). The sequence goes on from JASLAV010000678.1 coordinate 1,397, forward strand.
ACCGCGGGCTCGTCGCGGTCACCTCGGGCAACACCGTGCACCTGAGCTGGCGCCTGCTCGGGCACGAGGCCACCGGCTCCACCCCGACGGGCCTCGCCGGCCCCGACTTCGCCGTGTACCGCAACGGAAAGCGGGTCGCGACCGTCACCGGCAGCACGACCTACACCGATTCCGATGCGACTCCCGGTGCGCGGTACCAGGTGGCTCCCGTCGTGCGCGGCGTGTCACTCGGACGGAGCAAGCCGGTGACGGCGTGGGCGTCGTCGTTCCACGACCTGCCTTTGCGCAAGCCCGCGGACGGCGTGACCCCGGCGGGTGAGACCTACACATACTCCGCCAACGATGTCAGCGTCGGCGACGTGGACGGCGACGGGCAGTACGAGTACGTCGTGAAGTGGGACCCCAGCAACTCCAAGGACGTTTCGCAGGTCGGCTACACCGGCCCCGTCTACCTCGACACCTATCGGCTCGACGGCACGCTGCTGCACCGGGTCGACCTGGGCGTGAACATCAGGGCGGGCGCGCACTACACGCAGTTCCTGTTCTACGACTTCGACGGTGACGGCCGCGCGGAGCTGATGACGAAGACCGCACCGGGCACCAGGGACGGGCGTGGGCGGTACGTCACCATGCCGCGCGAGGACGTGCGAGCGGGCTACTCCCACACCGACGACTACCGGCTCAGCCCCGACGGCTACCGCACCCACCTGATCGAGATGTTCCGCGGCTGGCACGCGCACCCCGAGGTCGTGGCGGGGCACTGGCCGGCGACGCTGGAGCAGGCGTTCGGCATCGAACCCCGGTACCCCTACCCGCTGTCCGAACAGGACGCCTCGGCGCTGGCCGACCACTTCCTCGACGTCTACGCGCCCAGCCGCAGCGCCAACAACAGGCTGCGCGCCTTCGCCGGGTTCGTCGTCGACGGCCCCGAGTACCTGACCGTGTTCGACGGCGCCACGGGACGCGAGCTGCAGACCGTCCGCTACGAGCCCGGCCGCCACGACGACGGCCTGATGTGGGGCGACTACGCCATGTCGCGCATCGAGCCCGGCAATCGCGTCGACCGGTTCCTGTCCGCGGTGGCCTACCTCGACGGAGCCCGACCGTCCGCGATCTTCGCCCGCGGCTACTACACGAGGTCGACCGTCGCCGCGTACGACTGGAACGGCAGGCGGCTCACGAAGCGCTGGCTCGCCGACAGCGGCTGGGTGCCGATGACGAACCCGTTCCGCGACACCCCGCACGGCCGCGACGGCACGAACCCGAGCCACGCGGCGCTGACCACGCAGGGCGCGCACTCGTTGAGCGTGGCCGACGTCGACCGCGACGGCAGGCAGGAGATCGTCTACGGCGGCGCGACCCTCGACGACGACGGGTCGCTGGAGTACAGCTCCACCGGTGTTCTCCCGCCGGGCAGTGCCGAGCCGGGAGCGACGGCCAAGGTCGGTCACGGTGACGCCCTGCACGTCACCGACGTCGATCCCGCCCGGCCCGGCCTGGAGGTCTTCATGGTCCACGAGGGCGCGCGCAGCGCCCCGTACGGCTACGCGCTGCGCGACGCCAGGACCGGCAGCACGATCTACGGCGCCTACTCCGGGGTGGACACCGGTCGCGGCATGATCGGTGACGTCCGCCCCGACGTGCCGGGCATCGAGACGTGGTCGTCGATGCCGGGCGGCTCCAGCTCCGGCGGGACGTGGAGCGCGGACGGCCGGCAGCTCGAGACCCGCTCCCCTGGGACGAACATGAGCATCCGCTGGGCAGGAGACCTGACCACCCAGATCGTCAACGGCGCGCAGGACGTGACTCCCACCATCGACGACTGGCGGCGCGGCACGCTGCTCACGGCGACCGGCACCCGGACCAACAACGGCACCAAGGGAAACCCGTCGCTCGTCGCGGACGTCTTCGGCGACTGGCGTGAAGAGCTCGTGGTGCGCACGCAGGACAGCACCGCGTTGCGCTTCTACCTCAGCACCGAGCCGACGAACCACAAGATGTACACGCTGATGGCCGACCGCCAGTACCGCGTCGAGGTCGCCCGCCAGCAGACCACCTACAACCAGCCGTCGTACCCCGGCTTCTACCTCGCGTCGGACGTCGACTGGTCACGCGTTCCCCTCCCCCGCCGCTGAGAGGTACGTTTTCTCCAGACCCGCCTCAGAGGAGACCGACGTGCCCGTAGTCGACATGCCGGAAGAAGACCTGCTCCTGCACCGCGTGACCACCCCGGAGCCACCGGACCTCGACGAGTGGTGGGCCGCCAGGCTCGCCAAGACCACGGCCGCCGCGACGCCCGTTTCGCTGACGCCGCACGAACCCGGCCTCTACGGGCCGTTGTCGGTGCACGACGTGGAGTTCTCCGGCGCGCACGGCCACCGCATCCGCGGCTGGTACCTGCGCCCGAGCGGCGACGAACCGCTGCCGGTCGTCGTCACCTACATCGGCTACGGCGGCGGGCGCGGCGTGCCCGCCCAGCACACGTTGCTGCCCAGCCTGGGTTTCGCGGTGTTCGTGATGGACAGCCGCGGTCAGGGCGGCAGCTGGTCGGTGGGCGCCACGGCCGACGCGGGCGCGGGCACGGGACCCGAGCGCCCCGGCGTGATGACGAAGGGCATCTCCAGCCCGGACGACTACTACTACACCAGGCTCTACCTCGACGCCGCACGGGCTGTGGACGTCGCGGCCGAGCTGCCCGGCGCCGACCCCGAGCGCATCGCCGTGACCGGCGGCAGCCAGGGCGGGGCGCTCGCCCTCGCCGCCGCGGCACTGCGGGCCGAGCAGGTGAAGGTCTGCCACTCGGACGTGCCGTTCCTGTGCGACCTGCACCGCGCGATCCGCATCGGCACCGTCCCGCCGTACACGGAGGTCAGCGACTTCCTCGCGCAGCACGACGCTCTCGTGCCGGTCGCGTTGAAGACCCTGCAGTACGTGGACTGCGCCCTGCTCGCCCGCAGGATCACCGCGCGCACGCTGTTCAGCGTCGGGCTGATGGACGAGACGTGCCCGCCGTCCACTGTGTACGCGGCGTACCACGAGGTCCGCGCGCCCAAGCAGATCACGGTGTCACCGTTCGGCAAGCACACCACGCCCACCAGCCACGTGGAGACGCAGCTACGCCACTTCCGCGACCACCTCTAGGGAGAAGCGAAGCTCGGGTGCGGCGGCTGGTTGTAGGCGGTGTTCTGGAACGCCACGGCCAGCCGGTACTGCCGGTCCTGCATCAGCGAGACCCGCCGGATGTCCGTCGGCTCGGTCGTCGAGTAGATGCGCAGCGCCCGGTTGTCCGACGTGCGCCAGATGACCTCCTCGCGCCAGTCGCCGTAGATGTCCGCGGACAGCGCCGGCGTGGACTTGGTGCCGTTGCCGGAGGCCACTCCCGAGCCGGTGAGCAGCCGCGTGTCGCCGTTGGGGCCGTACTTGTCGATCGTGGTGCCGTTCAGCAGCTCGCGCTGGGCGTCGCCGTCCCACCAGATCACGAAGTTGGCCGACCCCGGCTTGCGCGCGGCGACCTGCCCGCCCGTGGTGGCACTGCGCAACCCTCCCACCGCGTTCGACCACGCCTCGGCACCGGGGTTGCCCGCCCAGATGTCGGCGGCGACGCCACGGCCGTTGTCGCAGCCGCACGACGGCGCGCTCCAGATGATCTGGCCGGTGCGCGCGTCGCCCATCCAGTGGGTGAGGTCGGTGGTCGACTCCGACGGCTTGAAGACCTCGAGGCCCGCCCTGGCCGGGATGAAGTCGCCGACGTGCAACGCGTCGCCGTGGCGGGTGCCGTTCTGCCACAGGCCCCTGCCGTTGTCGTCGATCGCCATCGAGCCGTAGATGATCTCGTCGCGGCCGTCGGCGTCCACGTCCGCCACGGACAGCTGGTGGTTGCCCTTGCCCTCCCACGCCGCCCGGTCCGGCTGGGCCGCCGAGTCGAACGTCCAGCGCCGCGTGAGCTGGCCGCCGCGGAAGTCCCACGCCACGACCACGCTGCGGGTGTAGTAGCCGCGCGCCATCACGATGCTCGGCTGTGAGCCGTCCAGGTACGCGGTGCCGGCGAGGAAGCGGTCGACCCGGTTGCCGTAGCTGTCGCCCCACGACGACACGTTCCCGCGCGGTGGCTGGTAGTTCTCCGTGTCGAGCACGGCGCCGTCCGTGCCGCGGAACACCGAGAGGAACTCGGGCCCGGTCAGGACGTACCCGTCGGCGTTGCGGTGGTCGGCGTTCGCGTCCCCGATGACCTGTCCGGTGCCCGATCGCGTGCCGTCCGCCGTCTTCACGGCGATCTCCGCACGACCGTCACCGTCGTAGTCGAAGACCTGGAACTGCGTGTAGTGCGCGCCGGCGCGGATGTTGCGGCCGAGGTCGATGCGCCACAACCGGGTGCCGTTGAGCTTGTAGGCGTCCAGGTACACGTTGCCCGTGCGGCCGGCCTGCGAGTTGTCCTTGGCGTCGGCGGGATCCCACTTGAGCACGATCTCCTGCTCGCCGTCACCGTCCAGGTCGCCGACGGAGGCGTCGTTCGCCACGTACCCGGAAGCCGGGATCTGCAGCGGGACGTCCCTGCTCGTCGCCAGCGTGCCGACCTCGGGTGTGGCCGCCGCCGCCACACCTCCCGCCGGGCGCACCGAGTACGACGCGGTCGGCGGCGCGCCCGCGTCGAGGTAACTCGTCGCGGTGGTCACCGGGGCGTTGTTGACGCGCACTCCGTCCCGGTAGACGTCGAATCCCACCGTCGCGGAATCGGAGCCGAGCAGTCGCCAGGACACGAAGTTGCCGTCGCCGCGGACAGATCTGGTGCTGACGAGCCCGCGTTCCGCCGTGACCTCCGCCAGCGCCGGTGCGCCGGCGGACGTCAGCACCACCACGAGCAGCGCCGAAAGAGCCGATCGCCTCATCTCACCCTCCCGAAACCGAGTAGCTGTTGGTCGTGAAGTTCTTGCCACCGCTCGACGACGTGATCTCGTAGCCGAACTGCACCTCGCCGACCGTGACGTCGCCCCACCAGCCGCGGGCGCGGATCCAGTCCAGGACGGCCTTGAGGTCGACGGTGCCCGCACTCGCGTTGGACGTGCGCAGGAACGAGAACACCGCGTTGTGGCCGTTCGAACCGCGGTAGACGTCCCAGGTGTGCCCGCCGGTCGTCACCCTGAGCTGGAAGGACCCGAGCGGGCCGACGGGACCGGTTCTGGTCATCCACAACATGACCTCGAACGCGTTGTCGTCCGCCCAGATGTCGTACGCCGTCGCGTAGGCGCCGGAACCCGGCACGCTCACGTTGTAGCTGCTGGTGAGCGAGCTGATCGCGCCGAGTCGTTTTCCCACCACCTTCGCGGCGTGCGGGTAGGACTTCACCCCGCCGGTGTCCGGGTGGTTCGCGTGCACGTTCCACCGGCTGTGGGAATCGGCCGAAATGGTCTGGGAACCGTGGCCGTCACCCCAGATGTTGTTGCGCACCAGGTAACCGCCGGTGCTCCACGTCCCCCACCTGTCGGAGGACGACCAGGCCGCCGCCGTCGCGGCCTGGGTGCCCAGCGAGAACGCCAGCGCCGCGACCAGTGCCGCCGCCAGCGCACGTGTGGTCCTGCACATCGAACCGCCCTTCTCCGCGCCACGGTGAAACGCCGAATTGAAACGTTTCACCTCGCGGAGAACATTAGCGTCGAATGGGTCGAATACCGCTCCCGCGATTTCTTCGACGCGAATCGACAATGGAAAGAATCACTCGCTAAAGTTGCGCACCACGACACGCGAGGGGGACCGGGTGATCACGATCAAGGACGTCGCCAAGCACGCGGGCGTGTCCGTCAGCACCGTGTCCTACGTGCTGAGCGGCAAGAGGCCGATCTCACGGGCGACCTCGCACCGCGTGCACCGCAGCATCCGCGAGCTCGGCTTCCACCCCAACGCCGGCGCCAGAGCGCTGGCGAGCAGCCGCACGAACGTCCTCGCGCTCGTCGTTCCACTGAGGACGGACCTCAACCTGCCGGTGATCATGCAGTTCGTGTCGTCGATCGTCACCACGGCCCGCGTCCACGACTACGACGTCCTGTTGCTCACGAAGGAATCCGGCGCGGACGAGGTGCACCGCGTGATCGCCTCGTCCAGGGCGGACGCCGTGCTGGTGATGGACGTCGAGGCGCACGATCCCCGCATCCCCGCCCTGCGCGGGATGAGCGTGCCGGTCGTGCTGATCGGCGTGCCGGCGGACCCGTCCGGGCTCAGCTGCGTCGACCTCGACTTCAGCGCGAGCGGCGCGCGGACGGTGGCGCACCTGGCCGACCTCGGGCACCGGTCGATCGGTGTCATCGGCTCGCCGCCCGCGGTCTACGAACGCGGAACCGGTTACGCGACGAGGTTCCTGACCGGCCTCACCGACTGCGCGCGCCGGCGCGCGGTGGAGGTGCACGCGCATCCGTGCGCCCCGTCCTTCCCCGCCCTCAGCGAGTGCCTGTACGACCTGCTGCGGCCGGACAGGGCCGTCACCGGGCTCGTGGTGCACAACGAGGCCGTCCTGCCCGACGTGGTGCTGGAGCTGCGCCGCCGCGGCCGCAGGGTTCCCGAGGACGTCTCGGTGATCGCGCTGTGCCCCGACGCCATCGCCACCGCGCAGCCGGTGCCGCTCACGTCGATCGCCGTCCCCGCGGAGGAGGTCGGCGCGATCGCCGTGGAGACGCTGATGCGGGACCTGGCAGGCGAGCAGGCGCCAGGAGTCCGGCTGCTCGCACCCCACCTGACCGATCGCGGGAGCACGGCCGCTCGCTGAAACCGTTTCCGGGCTGGTGAACCACCCGTTCAGCCCAGTTCGTCCATCCGATGTGGACGACGACCACCGCGTGGCAAAAGGACCACGGGTGTTGCACAACATCGCCGCACGACGCACCCTGGAACCGAAAGCGGTTTCGGTGTGCGTTGTTCCTGGAAGAAATCGTCGAATGAACAGTCGAATGTCGTTCGAAAGGATTTCGATGGGCAGACGGCGGTCGGACGCGGTGACGCTGGGCGACGTGGCGAGGCTCGCGGGCGTGTCCATCGCGACCGCGTCGAAGGCGATCAACGACCGCGGCGAGGTCGCCGCGGCCACTCGCGCGCGCGTGCTGCGGGCAGCGGCCGAACTGTCGTTCCAGCCCAACGTGCTCGCGCAGGGCCTGGTGGCGGGCCGCACCCGCGCGATCGGCCTGCTCACCGACGAGCTGGACGGCCGCTTCGCCATCCCGATCCTGCTGGGCGCGGAGAACGCGCTGTCGGACCACGAGATGTCGGTGCTGCTGTGCGACACGCGCGGCGACGCCATCCGCCGCAACCACTACATCCGCACGCTGCTGGCCCGCCAGGTGGACGGCTTCATCGTCGTGGGCGGCAGCAACGACGTCCGCCCGTCACTGGCGGCCGACCTCCCGGTCCCCGCGGTGTACGCGTACTGCCGCTCGACCGACCCCGCCGACCTCAGCCTGGTCTCCGACGACGAGGACGGCGCCCGGCTCGCGGTCGAACACCTGGTCACACTGCGACGGAGGCACATCGCCCACATCACCGGCCCGCAGTCCTACCGTTCGGCACGGGACAGGGCCGCCACCGTGCACACCGTCCTGGCAGAACACGGCCTCTCGCTCGCCGGCGGCCAGCCCCTGCACGGCGAGTGGTCGCAGCGCTGGGGCAGGCAGGCGGCCCGTCTGCTCCTCGCCACCGCGCCGGAGACCGACGCGATCTTCTGCGGCAACGACCAGATCGCGAGCGGCGTCGCACAGGAACTCGCAGGACTGGGACGTCGGGTGCCCGACGACATCGCGATCGTGGGGTACGACAACTGGGAGATCTTCGCCGCCGACTGCACCCCGCCGCTGACCACCGTCGACCTCGACCTGCAGCAGCTCGGTGCGAACGCGGTGACGCACCTGTTCGCGGCGCTGGCGGGAAGGCCGGCGTCGGGGGTGGTCCGCCAGCCCTGCCGGTTGGTGCTGCGGGAGTCGACGGCGTGACGCTCCGGCGTCACCGGGCGCCGATGACGCGGTGGTGGCGCCGACCTGCACCCCCGCATGCCACACCGGCGGATCCGCCGATAACCTGCGCCCGAAGTCGCACACCGGCCACACCACCTCACACCGCGCGAACCGACGACCTGACGCTCCAACGGCACCCGACGTGCGACGCGGTGTTGGCGCGCCAGCCTGCACCCTGGCACGTCACACCGGTGGCTCCGCCGATAACCTGCGCCCGAAGTCGCACACCGGCCACACCACCCCGCACCGCGCAGGCCGACGACGTGACGCTCCAACGGCACCACCCCGACACGCCACATCGGTGGCCCCGCCGACAGCGTGACGCCCCGGCCGGCACAGGGTGCCCGTGACGCGGT
>JASLAV010000683.1 GCA_030146905.1 Lentzea sp.
ACGGGGAGCAGGCCGCGGTAGCGCCAGATCGACCTGGGGCCGGCCTCGATGTCCTCGCGCCGGACCTTGCCGAAGTCGTAGGCCACTTCCAGCGGCCCGAAACACTCCAGACAGGCGTACTCAGGAGCGAGAGGGGTTTCATTTCCGCATTCACGGCACAGCAGTGCGCGGGCGGGGCCCAGGTCGAACTTGGTGCTCGTGGGCGCAGAGACAGCAGTCATCGCGAGGTATCTCCTCATCTTTCCCGCGAAATCGAACGGGTCGGAATTGGCACCGTGATCGTCCGCGCGCAGTGGTGCACTGCTGCGCTGACGCCGGTTGCCGGGGCTTCTACGGGCCGGTCCCTCTGCCCCTCTGGATGAGCGGTGTTCAGTTGTGGTGACCAAGGTACGGCAACGCCCGGTTGCTCAGCCACAGTCGTCCACGATCCGGGACGTGGGAAGATGCGGAGCGTGAGCGCACCGGAGTCACTGCACCTCATCGTCGGCGAGGAGGAGTTGCTGGTCGAACGTGCTGTTCGGGCGGCTCTCGAGGCCGCGAGGAAGGTCGATCCGACCGCGGATCTGACCCGCGTGCAGGTGACTGACCTCACGCCTCCGGAGATGGCTGAGCTCGTGAGCCCGTCGCTGTTCGCCGAGGGCCGGGTGATCGTCCTGCAGAACGCGCAGGACATCACCAAGGAGATCGCCGAGACGGTGCTGTCCTACGCCAAGGCGCCCGCGGACGGGGTCACGCTCGTCGTCGTGCACACGGGCGGCGGCCGCAGCAAGGCGGCCAAGGACCTGCCGGGACAGCTGAAGAAGGCGGGCGCCGGCGTCACCGAGTGCCCGAAGGTCACCAAGGCCGGTGATCGCGAGTCGTTCGTGCGCAACGAGGTGCGGCGGGCCGGAGGCAAGATCGACCCGGAGGCCGTCACCACGCTCATCGACGCCGTGGGCACGAACCTGCGCGAGCTCGCCGCCGCGTCGTCGCAGCTCGTGTCGGACACCGACGGCAAGGTCACGGTCGAGGAGATCCGCCGCTACCACCAGGGCAAGGCAGAGGTGACCGGGTTCGCGGTCGCGGAGAAGGCCGTCACCGGTGACCGGGCGGGCGCCATGGAGGCGTTGCGCTGGGCCATGCAGCTCGGCGTGCCGCACGTGCTGGTCGCGGACGCGCTGGCGGACGCGGTGCGCACGGTCGCGCGCGTGTCCGCGGTGGGCAGGGCCGACCCGTTCAGCCTGGCCGGCCCGCTGGGCATGCCGCCGTGGAAGATCAAGAAGGCGCAGGCCCAGTCGCGCGGCTGGGACCAGTCGGGGCTCGCCGACGCGATGCAGATCGTCGCGGGGCTCAACGCCGACGTGAAGGGCGTGGCGGCCGACGCCGGCTACGCGCTGGAGCGCGCGGTGCTCAAGATCGTCGCCGCGCACGGCCGCCGTTGATCACCGCGGGACCCCGACGAGGTACTGGGCTCCGGTGAAGCCGGGCTCGACGCCGACGGTCCACGTGAACGACTCGGTGTCGTCTAGCCCGTCGACCATCCGACGTAGTTCCGCGCGCCCGTACATGCGCAGGAACGACACCACGCTGTCGAAGAACATCATGAACGGCAGTACCGGCACCAGGTAGGTCAGTGCCAGCCGCAGCAGGTAGCGCGGCAGCGGATTGCGCTGGAACGGCGCTGCCAGCAGCACCGCCAGCGTGAGGAAGAACGGGAAGAACAGCACATGGACCAACGACCGCTTCGTGTCCACGACGACGATGGGCTGCCGGGTGTCGACGGCGTTCTGCAGCATGCGCGACGCGAGCGGTGGCGGGAAGTGGTGGAAGGCGCCGTAGATCGTGCGGGTTCCCTCGATCCGGCAGTCCGTGGCGTCGACGGGCGTCGAGACGTGGTCCACGGAGCAGCACGAGTCGGACAGCCGACGCCGGTTCCGGTCGGCGACGCGCTGGAACGCGCGCACGTTCGGCACCAGGTCCGTCAGGGTCACCCAGGTGTGGATGCCCGCCTTGTGCAGCCGTCGCTGGATGAGGGGCACCGGCCCGCCGGAGCCCGCGCAGAGGTCGACGATCCGGTGGTCGGCGCCCGAGCGCAGGGCCAGCGCCAGTGGGCGTGAGTACTCCCGTGCGGCGTCCGTCAGCCGGTAGATGGTTGTGATCGACTCCGTGTGCAGGGTGCGCAGCACGGGCGGGGTGCGGTCGAGGTCGTGGAGTTCGACGAAGTCGAGGCGCGGGAGCCATTCCATGACGTCCACCGTGCACCACGTCGAACGCGAAAGGGTCCGCTTCCCGGAGGAAGCGGACCCTTTGCGGAAGTTCGATGCTCTGCGAGCGGGAATCAGCCCTCGAGCTGGTTCACGCGCAGCGCCATCGCCGACTTCTTGTTGGCGGCCTGGTTGGCGTGGATGACACCCTTGCTGGCGGCCTTGTCGAGCTTGCGGGACGCGTCCTGCAGCAGCTCCAGGGCCTTCGCCTTGTCACCGGCCTCGGCAGCCTCGCGGAACTTGCGGACAGCCGTCTTCAGGGACGACTTGACCGACTTGTTGCGAAGGCGCGCCTTCTCGTTGGTCTTGATCCGCTTGAGCTGGGACTTGATGTTCGCCATGCGACATCACCCTTCTTGTCGAAACCGGAGTTCGTGACGCGCTTGGCCGGCACCAGCGCGAGCTGGCTCTCCTCCACGACGGAGTGCCGCGCGTTCACGACGACGAAGGATATCAGGCCTGTTCAGCGCACCGCGAACGCGGCCTTCTCCGCGCCCACCACCGCCTCGTAGCCGCCG
>JASLAV010000693.1 GCA_030146905.1 Lentzea sp.
GCAGAGCAGGCGCTGGCCGACGAACGCCTGCGCATCGCGCGCGAACTGCACGACGTGGTGGCGCACAACCTCTCCCTGATCACGGTGCAGGCGGCCAACGCCGCACACGTGCGCTCACCCGAGCACGCCTACGAGGCGCTCACCGTGATCTCCGAGACGAGCAGGGCGGCGCTGGCCGAGATGCGCGGCCTGCTGGGCGTCCTGCGCTCGGACGCCGCCCTCGCGCCGTCACCCGGCCTGGACGGTCTGGCGGAGCTGGCCGACCGGGCGTCACTGGCGGGCGTGCGCGTCTCGCTGGACGTGAGGGGCGACACCGCCGTGCCGGAGGGGATCGGGCTGTCGGCGTACCGGATCGTGCAGGAGGCGCTGACCAACGTCGTGAAGCACGCGGCACCCGCGTCGTGCGCGGTGCTGGTGGAGGTGACCCCGTCGTCGGTGCGGGTCGAGGTGACCGATGACGGACCTGGGGTGAGGGAGCTCGGAGTGGGACACGGTTTGGTCGGCATGCGCGAACGCGTGGCCGTGTACGGCGGCACGTTCAGCGCCGGGCCTGGCGACGGCGGCGGCTTCCGCGTCGTGGCGGAGCTGCCGCAGCGATGACGAGCGTGCTGATCGTCGACGACCAGGCGCTGCTGCGCGCCAGCTTCCGCCTGCTGGTGGACAACGAACCGGACCTGGACGTGGTCGGCGAAGCCGGCACCGGCGCCGAGGCCGTGGCGCTGGCCGCGTCCCTGGAGCCCGACGTCGTGCTGATGGACATCCGCATGCCGGAGATGGACGGCATCGAGGCCACGCGACTGCTGAGCGGCCCGCGCGTGCTGGTCCTGACGACGTTCGACCTCGACGAGTACGTGTTCGGCGCCTTGCGGGCGGGCGCCTCTGGTTTCCTGCTGAAGGACACGCCACCGGCCGAGCTGCTGGCGGCGATCCGGGTGGTGGCGTCCGGCGAGTCGCTGCTGGCGCCGTCGGTCACCCGCCGGCTGATCTCGGAGTTCGTGCGGCGGCCCTCGTCGCCGTCCGTCCGGGGCCTGGAGCGGCTGACCGAGCGGGAGAAGGAGGTCCTGCTGCTGGTGGCGCGGGGGCTGTCCAACACCGAGATCCAGGCCCGGCTGCACGTGAGCCCCGGCACGGTGAAGACGCACATCGGGAACCTGCTGGCGAAGCTGCACGCCCGTGACCGGGCGCAGCTGGTGATCGCGGCCTACGAGTCCGGCCTAGCCGGCTGACAGCACCACGACGAGCAGCACGGCCAGGGCCAGCCACGACACGGGGTGGCCCAGGTTGAGCGTCCAGCGCGACCCGACCCGCTGGTGCACGAGCAGCACCGGGTCGGCGCGGTTCGCGTACACCAGGCCGCCGACGTGCCAGTGGCGGTCGTCATCGCGTTGCGCCACACCGGTGTCCTCACCGTCCCCGGGGTCCAGGCGGTGTCCCGCGTCACCCGCGCGGAGCAGCCACACGACCGCGGCGGCGAACGGCACCGCCACCAGTGCGACGGCCACCGCGGTCCAGACGGTTCCTGAGGCCACAACGCCCCACAGCGGCAACGCCTTCACGGCCAGCGCGGCGACGACCGCCGTGCCGAGCAGCGCGACGATCCGCAAGGTCCCCATCAGGTAGGCGCGGTAGGCCCGCGCCGAGCTCTCCGGCCTGGCCGCGTCCAGCTCCGGCCGTGCCCGCGGCAGGGTCACGACGGCGAGCAGGGCGCACGCCAGCACCACGAACTGGTGCGTCACCGGCCACGCGTCGTGCCACGACGCACCTCGCGCCAGACCGAGCACCGCCGTGCCGACGAGGATCCCCGAGGCCGGCACCCAGTAGAACCAGGGCAGCCGGACCGGATCCGTGCGCAGGCCGGTGTCCGCGGTGACACCCTGCCGCACCTTCGGCCACGAGCGCTTCGCCCTGGCGACGAGACCCGCCGCGCCCCAGTGCGCGAGCAGGCACGCGACGACCAGCACGGGCACGAGACCGGAGACTCCCGCCAGCGCGGCGGCCGCCGTGGCGACACCGAGCGCCACGACGACGACCCGATAGCCCACACGGACGGTGCGCAGCTCACCGGAGCGTTCGCGCGGCACCCGCACCCCGAACGGCAGCGTCGGCCTGGCCGTCGACGGCAGCACCAGGAAGCCCGCCGTGACGAGCACGAGCCACACGAGGTCAGTCATCGGTTCTCCCCCTCGAAGCCGTCGAGCACGTCCTGGCCGCGCTTGAGCACGTCCTCACGGGTGAGCCCCTGGGCCGTCGCCTCGGCGAGCAGCGTGCGCAGCCGGGCCTGCCACGCGTCGGCGAACCCCGCGTCGGGAGGCCCGGAGGTCCGGTCGCGGCGCACGACCGCCCCGCTCTTGCGGTTGACCCGGATCACGCCCTCCTGGCGCAGCAGGTCGTAGGCCTTGCTCACGGTGTGGAAGTTGATGCCGAGATCGACCCCGAGCTGGCGCGTGGACGGCAGCGGGTCGCCCGCCCGCAGGGCACCGGTCGCGACGGCCTCCACCACCCGGTCGCGGATCTGCTGGTAGATCGGCGTGTCGCTGTCGAGGTCGATCGTCAGTAGCACGCCATCAAGACTATCTGTTATACAAGTAATAGAACAGACGCTCATCTGGGGAGGGGATGGTCATGGCCGACACAGCGATCCACGACGGCAGGCTGGTCATCGAGTTCACCGCGTGGGAGCGCGTGTTCACGTGGCGGCGGCGCGCCGAGGTGCCGCTCGGGGCGATCCGCGAGGTGCGGCGGGAACGGCACCCGTTCCTCCGCCCGCACGGCGCGCGCATCGTCGGCGCGGAGGTCGCCGGCGCGTTCAAGTCGGGGATCTGGAGGGGTCGCCGGGGGCGTCAGCTCGTGGCCGTCCGACGGGGGACGACGGCGGTCTGGATCCGCACGGAGGGACACGGCGAGTTCCTGGTGAGCCTGCCGGAGAACGTCATCGCGGCACTGGAGGCGGTGGTGTCGTGAGCCGGCCCGTCGGGACGTTCCTCGCGATCGCGTTCACCGTCCCGTGGCTGCTGTGGTTGCTGCGCCTGGGAACGGGCATCGACGTCATCGCGCCGGGAGGGATGCTCGCGGTCGGGCTCGCGACGCTCGTCACCGTGCGCCGGTTCGGCCTGCGCGACACCGGTCTTCACCGGCAACCGCCGTGGCAGGTCGCGGCGGCACTGGCCGCGGTCCTGGGAGTGGCCCTGCTCGCCGTGGTGATCGGCGGCGTGACGGGCGTGCTGCGGCTCGACCTGACCGGTTTCTCCGGCCTGCACCAGGTCCACGGCAGCGGACCGACCGGCGAGGTGCTGCTCACCGCGGTGTCGCGCAGCGGGCTGCTGTTCCTGCTGGTGCTGCCGCTGGCGTTCTGCGAGGAGTGGGGCTGGCGCGGTTTCCTGCTGCCGCGGCTGATGCGGTTCGGCAGGTGGGGCGCGTTCGGCCTGAGCGGGATCGTCTGGGCCGTGTGGCACCTGCCCGGTTACGCCGGGTCGCCGTCGTGGTCCGCGTTCGTCCCGTTCGTCGTGTTCACGGTGTTGCTCGGCACGGTGCTGGGGTGGCTGCGGATGCGCACGGACTCGGTGTGGGCCTGCACGGTCGTCCACGCCGCGAACAACACGGTGGTGATCGGCTTCGTGAACGTCGCCTTCACCGACGCCGGCGAGCTCGCTTCGCCGGACCCGTGGTCGACGGGGCTCAGCGGCTGGCCCGGCTGGGTTGTGATGGTGGCGCTGATCGCGGTGCTCAACACCGGGAAACGGGTCCCGGCATGACGAACCGCCCCCGCCGGCGAGCCGGCGGGGGCGGTTGGTGTCGAACTGTCCTACAGGTACGTGCCGGTGTTCGTGGCCGTGTCGATCGCGCGGCCGGCGTCCTGGTTCTTCCCGGTGACGAGCGTGCGGATGTAGACGATCCGCTCGCCCTTCTTGCCCGAGATGCGAGCCCAGTCGTCCGGGTTCGTCGT
>JASLAV010000083.1 GCA_030146905.1 Lentzea sp.
TCTACTACGAGGACGACGTCCCCGACGAGTGGAAGGACTACACCAAGGCGAACGTCGACTTCTTCAACGAGCTCGGCTCGCCAGGTGGCGCCTCCAAGGTCGGCAAGGTCAGCGCGGACCCGGAGTTCGTGAAGGCGCTCGCACCCCAGGCCCAGGAACATTGATCATCCGGCGCGGAGGTCCGGCGCTGCCGGACTTCCCGTGGGACTCCCTGGCCGGCCACGCCGCCAAGGCGCGCAAGCACCCCGGCGGTGTGGTCGACCTGTCGGTCGGCACCCCTGTCGACCCGGTTCCCGCGGTGATCCAGGCCGCCCTGTCGTCCGTCGCGGACGTTCCCGGCTACCCGACCACCCACGGCACCCCCGAGCTGCGTGCGGCCTTCGTGGCCGCGGTGGAGCGCCGGTACGGGATCGTCGGGCTGCGGGCGGAGGCGGTGCTGCCCACGATCGGCTCCAAGGAGCTCGTGGCGTGGCTGCCCAGCCTGCTCGGCGTCGGACCCGGTGACGTCGTGGCCGTGCCGTCCGTGGCGTACCCGACCTACGAGGTGGGTGCGCTGCTGGCGGGTGCCACGGTCGTGCGTCTGGCCGACGGCGAGAAACCGCCGGTGGGAACCCGCCTGGTGTGGCTGAACTCGCCGTCGAACCCGACGGGCCGCGTTCTCTCCGCCGAGCAGCTGCGCGACGCCGTCGCCGCGGCTCGCGACGTGGGGGCCGTGGTGGCGTCGGACGAGTGCTACCTGGCTCTGCCGTGGGAGTCGTCGCCGGTGTCGGTGCTGCACCCGTCCGTCGTGGACTCCTTCGACGGCGTGCTCGCCGTGCACTCGCTGTCGAAGTCGTCGTCGCTGGCCGGGTACCGGGCGGGGTTCGTCACCGGTGACCCCGAGCTGGTCTCGGGCCTGCTGGAGCTGCGCAAGCACGCCGGGATGATCGTGCCGCGACCGGTGCAGGAGGCCATGCGGGCCGCCCTGGAGGACGACGAGCACGTCGCCGAGCAGCGTGCGCGCTACCTCGCCCGTCGTGAGGTGCTCAAACCCGCGCTGCAGGCGGCGGGGTTCACCGTGTCGCACTCCGAGGCGGGGCTCTACCTGTGGTCGTCACGCGGTGAGGACGCCTGGGAGACGATCTCCTGGCTGGCCGACCGCGGGATCCTGGCCGCTCCCGGCACGTTCTACGGACCGGCCGGCGCCCAGCACGTGCGGATCGCCCTCACGGCCACGGACGAGCGGATCGCCGCGGCGGCCGAACGTCTCAGCGTCTGACGTTCAGGGCTTGAGCGCCGACCAGACCCTGCGGGTGAACTGGTTGGGCGGCACCGCGTCCGTGGTGAGCCGGACGGAGGTGCTGATCTCCTCGCCGCTCAGGCCGAGGCCGAGCACCAGGTGCCAGTGCAGGTCCCAGAGGTCCTGGAACGCGTCGAGCTCCACGTCGGCGTCCGCGCTGACGTGGAGCACGGCCGGTTCCGCGACCCGCACGACGCGCTCGACCGCCCGCACGTCCCTGGTGTTGGTGCGGAAGCTGAACACCAGGTCGACCGTCTCGCTGTCGAGCCCGTACGTCACGTACGAGTGGCATCTGTGGTGCGGGAGCGAGAGCGGCTGGTTGGTCTCCAGGTAGAGGTCGCCCTCGAACCGCAGCGTCGGCGAGTGCTGGCTGAGCGTGGCGCGGGCGCTGACGAACTCCCAGCCCGGCATGTCCAGCTTGGGCACCAGCAGCTCCAGGACCTCGCCCCGGCGCGCGCTCCTCGTGCGCTCGCCGGAGCGCCACGGGATTTCCCTGCTGTAGGGCTCTTTCTTCGTGACGAACACGTACGGCGCGTTGTCGGTCTGCAGGCTCAGGACGACCACGGTTCTCCTGGGAGCCCAGTCGAACGCGACGGTGGTGAGTCCCGGCGCGACGCCGTCGAAGTGGCTCTCGACCTTCGGCCACCACGCGGACAGCTCCTCGGCCGGCGCGCCCTTGACGTAGCGGCCCTTCTCGTCGACGCCGACGATCCACATCGCCTCCGACCCGCGGGCGGCGTTGCACAGGGCGGCGATCTGGCGCGCCGCCTTGCCGTGGTCGATCGGCCACTGCGTCTTGAACTCGACGAAGGAGTCCTCCGACTGCGCCCCTTCCAGGGCACGCTCGATCGCGGAGCGAGCGTTCAACTCGAGACGCTGTTTCAGCACGTGCACCTCCCTGAGCCGACGAGGGCCCAGCCTGCCTCAGCAGACCGGGCCCCGGACACCGAGTATGCCCCTCAGTCGTTCGCGTGCAGCGCGGCGTTCAGTTCGACGCCGGTGCCCTTGCGGGGTTTCACCAGGACGGTGCCGGTCACGGAGTCCCTGATGAACAGCAGGTTCGACTGCCCGCTGAGCGACACGGCCTTGACGACCTCGCCGTCGGGCAGCGTCACCTTCGTGCCCGCGGTGATGTACAGACCGGCCTCGACCACGCAGTCGTCGCCGAGCGAGATGCCCAGGCCCGCGTTGGCGCCGAGCAGGCAGCGCTCGCCGATGCCGATGACCTGCTTGCCGCCGCCGGACAGCGTGCCCATGATCGACGCGCCGCCGCCGACGTCGGAGCCGTCGCCGACCACGACGCCGCTGGAGATGCGGCCCTCGACCATGGAGTTGCCGAGCGTGCCGGCGTTGAAGTTCACGAAGCCCTCGTGCATGACCGTGGTGCCGGGGGCCAGGTGGGCGCCGAGGCGAACCCGGTCGGCGTCCCCGATGCGCACGCCGGACGGGACCACGTAGTCGACCATGCGCGCGAACTTGTCGATGCTGTAGACCGTCACGGGGCCGCGGACGCGCAGGCGCGTGCGGGTCTGCTCGAACCCCTCCACCGCGCAGGGGCCGTGGTTCGTCCACACGACGTTGGTGAGCAGGCCGAAGAGGCCGTCCAGGTTCGCGCCGTGGGGCTTGATCAGGCGGTGGCTGAGCAGGTGCAGGCGCAGCCAGACGTCGTAGGTGTCGGTCGGTGCCGCGTCCAGGTCGATGGTGACCTTTACGCCGATGACCTCCACGCCTCGTTCCGGGTCTTCGCCGAGGAGCTTGGTCGCCGACTCGCCCAGGG
Organism: Lentzea sp.; assembly: GCA_030146905.1. The sequence continues at coordinate 3,057 of JASLAV010000083.1, forward strand.
CTTGGGCGATCTCCACCGTTGAGAGGAGCGCCGTGCCCGGTTCCGTGGTGGCTGGGTCCGTGGTGTCCGCGTCGTTCACGACTGGGGACGGGTACCAGGTGTCTAGGACGGTGCCGTCCGGGGTCACTGTGGCCAGGCCGATGCCGTATGCGGTGCTCACGGGGTTGAGCCTAGTTGGTCGGGGTGGTCGGGTTTGACCTGCGGGTTCCTGTTCCAGGCTGCGGGACTCCGCCCCGGACCCCGTCAGCTGATCAAGGACCGGCCAGCGCGGCGGGCGGGTAGATGGCACGCCAGGGGCTTACCGCGCTGAAGTGCAGCGAGCCCTGGGTAGGGTGAGTCGCGTGTCCGACACCCTTGACCTCTTCGCCGACCCGATCGACCTGACCGCCGCGCTTGTCGACGTGCGCAGCGTTTCAGGGGAGGAGGCGGAGATCGCCGATCTTGTCGAGCGGTCGTTGTTGTTGTACGCGCCGCACCTGGAGATCACCCGTTCGGGGAATTCGGTGTTGGCGCGGACTCGCCTCGGCAAGGGGCGGCGGGTGGTGCTTGCCGGGCACCTCGACACCGTGCCGATCAACGCGAACTTTCCCAGCCGGCGCGAGGGTGACGTTCTGCACGGGTGTGGGACGGTCGACATGAAGGGTGGCGACGCTGTCATGCTCGCCATCGCCGCGTTGAGCAGGGATGCCCGGCACGACCTCACGTTCGTCTTCTACGACTGCGAGGAGATCGAGGCCGAGCGCAACGGGCTCACGCGCATCCAGCGTGAGCTGGAGGAGTGGTTGCGCGCGGATCTCGCGATCGTGTGCGAGCCGTCGAACGGCACGGTTGAGGCCGGGTGTCAGGGCACTATGCGGATCGAGGTCCGGACTGCCGGGACGCGTGCTCACACGGCTCGGGCCTGGATGGGGCGCAACGCCATCCACGGGATGGGTGAGGCGCTGCGCCGGTTGGAGGCTTACGAGCCGCGGCAGCCCGAGATCGACGGCTGCCACTACCACGAGGGGCTGCAGGCCGTGAAGGTCACCGGCGGTGTCGCCGGGAACGTCGTGCCTGACGAGTGCGTGCTCACCGTCAACCACCGGTTCGCGCCCGACCGCACTGTGGAGCAGGCCGAGCAGCACCTGCGCGAGGTGTTCGAGGGGTTTGACGTCGTCGTCACGGACTTCGCCGGCGGTGCGCTGCCCGGGTTGAACGCGCCCGCCGCGCAGGAGCTCGTCGCTGCCGCCGGTGGTACGCCGGTGGCCAAGCTCGGGTGGACCGACGTGGCCCGGTTCGCGGCGCTGGGGATGCCCGCTGTCAACTTCGGGCCCGGTGACCCGGCGCTGGCGCACACCCAGCAGGAGAACGTGCCGGTCCGGCAGATCACCGGTTGTTTCGACGTGCTTAAGCGATTTCTGCTGGACTGATCACTAACATCTCAGTGATGACGGAAGAGAAGAACGGCGCCGTGGACGAGCGCCCGAAGGAGAAGCAGCGCGGACCCGTGGTCCTGCGCAGGGGACGCAGGGACGAGCTCACGACGACGGACCAGCGCCTGCTGGACTCGCGCGGTCACTCGGACTGGGTGCACACCGATCCGTGGCGGGTGCTGCGGATCCAGGCCGAGTTCGTCGAGGGCTTCGGCGCGATGGCCGAGGTGCCCAGCGCCGTCACGGTGTTCGGGTCGGCCAGGACCGGCAGGGACCACCCGGAGTACCAGCTCGGGCGCGACCTCGGTGCCGCACTGGCCAACGCGGGCTTCGCGACGATCACCGGTGGCGGGCCCGGCGCCATGGAGGCGGTCAACCGCGGGTGTTCCGAGGCCGGCGGGTTCTCGATCGGGCTCGGCATCGAGCTGCCGTTCGAGCAGGGGCTCAACCCGTGGGTCGACCTGGGGGTGAACTTCCGGTACTTCTTCGTGCGCAAGACGATGTTCATCAAGTACTCGCAGGCGTTCATCTGCCTGCCTGGCGGTTTCGGCACGCTCGACGAGCTGTTCGAGGCGCTCACCCTGGTGCAGACGAAGAAGGTCACGAAGTTCCCGGTCGTGCTGTTCGGGAAGCAGTACTGGCAGGGCCTGTACGACTGGATCAAGAGCTCGGTGCTGGAAGGCGGCAAGGTCGGCGAGAAGGACCTCGCGCTGCTGCACCTCACCGACGACATCGACGACGCGGTGCGCGTGGTGCAGGAAGCGCACAAGGCATGGGCGGAAGCACACTGATGTACGTCGCTGTCTACTGCGGAAGTCTCGCGACCGTGCCGCGGAGCTACGTCGACCTCGCCGCCGAGGTGGGGCGTCAGATCGCCGCTCGCGGCTGGCACCTCGTGTGGGGTGGCGGGCAGACGTCGATGATGGGCGCTGTCGCCCGCGAGGCGCGTGCCGGTGGTGCGCACACCTACGGCGTCATCCCGAAGGGCCTGGCCACCAGGGAGATCGCCGACCGCGAGTCGACCGAGCTGCACGTCGTCGACACCATGCGCGAGCGCAAGAAGATGATGGACGACAAGGCGGACGCGTTCCTGACGCTGCCGGGTGGCATCGGCACCGCCGAGGAGTTCTTCGAGGTGTGGACGGCCGGCGTGCTCGGCATGCACGCCAAGCCGGTCGTGCTGCTCGACGTCGACAACCACTACAAGGGCCTCATCGAGTGGCTGGGTGAGCTGCGGGACAAGGGTTTCGTGTCCCACGGCGCGATGAGCTCGCTGGTCGTCACGGACGACGTGTCAGTCGCTCTTGACGCTTGCGTCGTCTAGTCCCCTGGCCCTGGCCAGGACCTGGGCCTCCGGCAGGAGGTCCGGCAGCGGGCGGTACGGCGTCGCCGTCACCTCGAACCGCTTGCCGGACACCACCCTGCCCTGCCAGGAGCCCGCGATCTCGCCGTCCACCAGCACGGCACCGCGCCGGCCGAGGACGCGGAAGACGTCCTTCTGCGCGGCCTTGTCCGGCAGCAGCAGGTCGCGGTCACGGGCCTGCAGGTACGGGTCCGTCGGCGGCAGCAGGCGGACTTCCGGCGGGTCGGCGTCGGCGATCTCCAGGCCCTCCGGCAGCCACGCCGTCCTGCCTTCGACGGTCACCTCCGCCAGGCCTTCCGACGGCCAGCGCTTCTTGACCTCGCGCAACGTCGTGCCGAAGTAAGCGGCCACTTCGGACGGTCCCGCCGGTCCGTGCAGCGTCAGGTACCTGTGCACCAGCTCGTCGAAGCCCGCGGTCTTGCGCGGCACGCCCGGCCAGCCGTGGACGCGTTCGAACGTCACGGTCTTCTCCTCCGGGAGGATCCGCAGACCCGCCGGGAGCGCGCCGAGGCGGAAGATCGGGTCGCTGACGTGCTCGGTCTGGCAGCTCCTGCACGCCTCGATCGTCTGCCTGGGCGCCAACGGGGTCAGCGCCGCGCTCACGTCGCCCTTGGTCATCGGCTTCGTCACGATCGACCGCATCGCCGTCGCGATGTGCCGCAACGACGCCAGCATGTCGTCGACCTTCGGACGGGAGGCGCGCGCTCGTGCGTCGGCGTCGCTCCACGGCCACAGCGCGCGGGAGAACGCCTTCAGCTCACCGGGCCGGTGCAGGTGGGGGGCACCGCGCACGGACCAGGTGAGGACGAAGTCGTCCACCTCCGGAACGTCCAGACGGGCGGCGAGGCTCAGCAGGGCGGAGCCGGAGGTGTTGTCCTGGACACCCAGGGAGAACACCGCCAGCTCGCCTGCGTCGCTGATCCGCCGGTCCAGCTCGTGCTGGTGGATCCGGTGGAGGAGCACCTGTTGCCGGGTGAGGTCCACCCGGACATTCTTACGCCTTCGGCACCGTGAGGCTCGAAGGTCCGAAGGTGACGGTCGAGCCGCGTGTCGATTCCGTCAGGTAACGCGGGTCCACCGTGTCGATCACGAGCGCCAGCCTGCCGCCCGCGCCGACGTTCCACACCGTCGGTTCCAGCTCGACGTCGAGCGTCCGCGTGACGCCGGCACCGGTCACCTTGACCGGCTTGTGGGTGACCAGCGCGCCGAGGCCCAGCGGCCCGACCTCGTACAGGTACGCGAACAGCGTGGTCGTCTCCGCGCTGGGCGTGACCTGCAGCCTGAGCTTCGGCGTGCCCGCGAGCGTCGCGCCGTCCGGGTACCGCGGCCCGCTCCACACACCCGCGACGTTGCGGTCGACGAGCGGCAGGGAGACGCCGGTCGGGATGTTCAGGAACCCTTGCAGCGCACCGGAGAGCAGGATCGTGCCGCTGTCGGCGACGGTGTTCCAGCCCGCGTGGATGCGCTGGGCGTCGAGCGGCGCCGTGTCGGTAGCGCCCGCAGGCCACGCGCCGAACTTCCGCCACGTGCCGCCGTTGTTGGGCTTGAGCTGCACCGGCGGCTCGGCGTCGATGCCGTTGGTGATGCCCTTGACGTAGCGGTCGAACCAGCGGCCCGTGGACTCCCAGATCTCGTTGGGCAGCCCGGCCGCGCCGAAGAGCTCGGCGGTGGCGTGGTCGCCCGGCGAGAGCATGAGCCGCTTGGGACCGGTGAGCCTGCCGTAGAAGTCCGCGATCTGGCCCGGTGCGAACATGCCGTCGTTCCAGGCGTTGCCGATCATCACCGCGGTGCCGTTGGCGTTGATCTGATCGATCCTCGAAGCGGCCGACCGCCCGGCGGAGATCGGCACGACCTCGGAGAACCTGCCGTCGCGGTAGGCGTCCTCCGCCTCGTCCAGGACGGGTCCCGGACGACCGGTGGCGTGCCCGGCTGCCAGCAGGACCTCGACGGCCTGCTTGTTCACGGTGCTGTTCGGGTAGAGCGACCTGGCCAGGTCGGTCCACGTGCTCAGCGCCGCGACGGCCTTGACGCGCCTGTCGGTGGCGGCGGCGAGCAGCGACTGCCCGGCACCGTAGGAGATCCCGGCGACGCCGACCTTGCCGCTGTCGGCACGGGCGTTCGCGATCGCCCAGTCGATGACCTCGCTGACGTCGCCGACGGTGTCGGGCCCGGCGATGTCGATCTCGCCGCCGGAGTCCCAGAAGCCGCGGCTGGTGTAGCTGACCACGACGTAGCCGGACTGCTTGGCGAGCCTGGCGGCCGCGCCGACGTACTCGATGTTGGGGACCGCCCAGCTGGACGGCATGACGAGCAACGGGAAGGGACCGTCGCCGATCCCGGTCGGTTCGACGACGAACGCCTTCAGCGCGGTGCCGCCGACGCCGGGGATCGACCGGTACGAGATCTGGTGTCCGGGCGCCGCGACGGCGGCCGGGGCACCGAGCAGGGTTGTGAGCAGTGCCAGAACCAGAACAAGTGATCGTCGCACGCTGGTCCTCCTTGACCATGACGTAGATCACACAGGGTTGTTGCCCGGGAGTTAAGCAGGTTGCTACTCATGGGTAGCAAGAAGCTGTGAGTGAGGTCACTGTCTACGCTGGGTGGTGTGAACCGATTCCGCGTCAGTGAGCTGCCGACAGACCGCGCGCTGGTCATTGCTCATCTGACCAGCGCGGACGCGGTGGCGCAGGCCGTCGCCGACGGTGCCGACGTGATCGAGTTCGACGGGGAGCTGGACCTGCCGCCGCTCGGCGAGGCGGTGGACGCCGCGACGATCCCCGCGGGGGACGAGGACTTCACCCTCGCGGCTGCGACAGTGGCCGCGATGTCCGGAGCACGCGCCGTGCGCGCGTCCGACGTGAGGCAGGCGAGGAAGGTCGTGGAGATGGTCGCGAGCGTGACGGGCACCCGTCCGCCGGCGCGTGCGGTGCGGGCGCTCGCCTGATGCTGCCCGCCGTCGAAGCCTGGTTCACCTCGCACACCTGGCAACAGCCGTCGTGGACACCTGCCGAGCTGGTCGCGTTGAAGCGCGGCCGCACGGTGTCCGTGGTGCTGCCCGCGCTGAACGAGGAGTCGACCGTCGGTGACGTCGTCGCCGTCGTCCGGCCGTTGCTCGGGACGCTCGTCGACGAGCTCGTGGTGGTGGACTCCGGCTCGACCGACCGCACGGTGGAGGTCGCCGCGGCCGCCGGCGCGCGGGTGGTGCTGCGGTCCGACGTCGTGCCGTGGCTGGAACCGCTGCCCGGCAAGGGCGAGGTGCTGTGGCGGTCGCTGGCCGCGACCACCGGTGACCTGGTCGTCTTCCTCGACTCGGACCTGGTGGACCCGGAGACGGCGTTCGTGACGGCGCTGCTGGGACCGTTGCTGCTCGACGCCGATGTCCACCTGGTGAAGGGGTTCTACCGGCGGCCGTTGCGGTTGGAGAGCAGCGGTGGCGGCAGGGTGACCGAGCTGGTGGCACGGCCGTTGCTGAACACGTTGCGGCCGGAGCTCTCCGGTGTCGTGCAACCGCTCGGCGGTGAGTACGCGGCCACCCGGTCCTTCCTGGAGTCCGTCCCGTTCGCGGCGGGGTACGGCGTGGAGATCGGGCTGTTGCTGGACGTGCACCGGATCTACGGGCTGTCCGCGCTGGCCCAGGTGAACCTGGGTGTGCGCAAGCACCGCAACCGGTCGCTGCTGCAGCTCGGCGTGATGTCCTCGCAGATCATGGGAACGGCGCTGGCCCGGTGCGGTGTGCCGCTCGAAGCCGGTCCGCTGACGCAGTTCGTGCAGGTCGGCGGTGAGTGGCTACCGGACTCGACCGACGTGCTCGTGGCCGATCGGCCCCCGATGGCGCACGTGGTCGAAGAGGGCTAGCTGTTCGGTCCGGTGCGTCACGACCAGTGCCGTGCCGCGGCAGTCGTCCAGGACCTTGCCCAGCACGCGGTCCGCCTGGTCCGGGTCGAGTCCCTCGGTGGGTTCGTCGAGGAGCAGGACCTCCGGGCGGGCCAGCACCGACCTGGCGAGGACCAGCCGCTGGCGCTGACCGCCGGAGATCTCCTCGCCCCGTTCGCCGACGACCTGGTCCCAGTCGAGGTCCAGCTCGGCGATCCCGGCCGCCCTGTCCAGTTCCTCCTGCGTGGCACCGGGTTTGGCCAGCAGGACGTTGGTGCGGACCGTGGTGTGGAAGACGTGGGCGTCCGCGAGCGCGCCCCCGCTCGGCTCCAGTCGGTGCGCGACGGCGTTGAGCAACGTCGTCTTGCCGGAGCCGCTCGGGCCGACGATCGCCGTCTTTCCCTCCAGCACGGGGATTTCCGCGGTGTGTGACGGCTCCGGTTCGTCGACGGGCTCCTGCGCGGGCCGGGTCATCGTCGCCAGCGGGACGGTGATCTCGAACGTCGCGATGGCGGCCATGATCACCCAGGCCGGCTCGTGCTGGGCGAGCATCAGCAGTGCCGCGCCGAACTGGACGGCGATCGCCAGCGAGGTGAGGTCGCGGGTGCGTTCCTCGCGCGACAGGGTCTTCGCGGTCGCGGTGGCTTCGGAGAGCTTCTCGTCGAACAGGCCGTAGGCGATCAGTTCTTCTTTGCTGTGCACCAGTTCGGTGGTTTGTTCGGTCAGCCTGGCGCGCAACGGGGTGAGGTCCCGCGGTTTGCGGATGGCGAGCCACGGGAGGACGGCGAGGTTGATCAGCAGACCGGCGACGAGAGGCAGGGAGAAGCCCGACGCCGCCGCGACGACGGCGCTCACGAACGCCGCGGTGATCCACGGCAGGGTGGTGCGGAGCTCGGTGTCCAGGTGCTGGTCGACGTTCGTGACGATGCGGGTCAACGCCGTGCCGGACGGGATGTGGCGGCGGTGCACGAGGTCGTCGTAGACCCGGCCGCGCAGTTCGACGGCGTCGCTCAGCACAGCTCTGTGGCTGGTCAGGCGTTCGAGGTAGCGCAGGGCGCCCTTGGCGAGCGCCAGCGTGCGCACCGCGACGATCGCCACGGTCAGCGCCTGCACCGGAGGGTGCTCGGCGGCCCGCATGACCAGCCAGGTCGCCGTCGCGGTGAGCCCGACGCCCGCCAGTTCGGCGAGCACGCCCACGAGGATCGCGAGTCTCACACCGCCACCACCCTGTCGACCTCGTCCAGCAACGCCGGTCTGTGCGCCACGATCACGGCGGTCCTCCCTCGGGTGAACTCCCTGGTGGCCGCGAGCACGGCGGCTTCGGTCCCCGCGTCGAGGTGCGCGGTCGGCTCGTCGAGCAGGAACAGCTGTGCGTGCCGCCGGTCCAGCGCTTTGCCGAGCGCGACCCGTTGCTGCTCGCCGGACGAGAGGTCCGCCGGGACGAGCGTGGGCCGTTGCGGCACCCACGACAGCGCTTCGAGCCACTTCTCGCGGTCGATCTCGGCCAGGTCGATGCCGCCGACGAGCACCCGGCCGCGGTCGGGCTCCACGAAACCCAGCAGCAGCCCGAGAACCGTGCTCTTGCCGGCACCGCTCGGGCCGACCAGCGCGATCCGTTCGCCGGGGCGGATGCGCAGCGAGAAGTTTTGGAGGCTGCGGACGCTCACGTCGTCGAACACGATCTCAGCCTGGCCGAGGTCCGGCGGCTCCTGGCCGGTGTGCTCGACGGTCGTCGGCACCTTGGCAAGGACTTCCCGGCCCTGCGCGCTCGCGTGGAACTGCGCGCCCGCGGCCCGCAGCGGCAGGAACGCCTCCGGGGCGAGGAAGAGCACGAGCAGCGCGGTGTGCAGCGGCAGTCCGCCGTCCAGCAACCTCAGGCCGACCGGCACGGCGACCAGGGCCACCGACATCGTCGCGACCAGCTCCAGCACGAACGCCGACAGGAACGCGACCCGCAGCGCCGACATCGTCTCGGTCATGTGCCGCGCGGCCAGCTCGCGGACCGTCGTGGACTGCGCTTGCGCACGCCCGAACGCCCGCAGCGTCCCGATCCCCTTGACCACGTCGAGGAAGTGCCCGCCCAGCGTCGAGAGAGCGGCCCACTGGCGTGCCGTCCGCTCACGGGTGTGCGCGCCCACCAACGCGCCGAAGACCGGGATCAACGGCAGCGTCACCAGGATCGTCACAGCGGCCGTCGGATCGGCGAACGCCAGCCTGGTCACCACAGCGAGCGGCACGACCACGGCCAGGACCTGCATGGGCAGGTAGCCCACGACGTACGGCGTCACGTCGTGCACGCCGCGCGTCACCAACGTGGCGACCTCACCGGCGCGCGTGCCGGGGGAGCGCAGGAACGCCTGCCTGAGCCGGGTCCTGGTGCGTTCGGCGGCCCGGTGCGCCCACTCGCGGTGCACCCACCAGACCAGCACCCGCGCGCCGACGACCAGGCACAGCAGGAGAAACCCCTGACCGCCCGCGAGCACCGACGCCAGGAGCTCCGCCTGGGCCAGCACCAGGAACGGGATCGGGATCAGCGCGAGGAGATGGCGACGATCGACCACTGCAGCACCACCACCAGCGGGATGACCGGGATCGCGACCCAGGCGAGCGGGACGAGCGTGTCGGAGTGCGCCATCAGCCCGGTGACGTCGATCGAGCTGAACGCCAGCGGGATCGGCAGCGCGCAGAGCAGCGCGGTCACCGGGAACAGCGTCCACCGCCGGTTCTGGAACACCCAGCCGTGCACGGCGAACAGCACCGGCATCACCAGTGCCACGAACCACGGCGCGTGCAGCAGGTGCGCCAGGAACAGGCCCCAGCCGGCGGACACCATCAGCGCGCCGCTGAACACGAGCCACCACCACAGCCGCAGCTGCACGGCCGCCATGAACAGCACCAGCCCGGCCAGGAGGAGCGTGAACACCGAGTGCGCGCCGGACAGCAGTTCCCCTTCCAGGCGCGGGAACGCCGCGAACAGGACACCGATCGCGGCCACCAGCCACACCTCGTTGCCCAGGAAGAACGGCGTCATCCGGTGCAGCGCCACCTCGCGGCGGCGGAACGGCAGCAGCAACCCGGTGCCGTAGTCGAAGCCGGCCAGCGCGAAGTAGCCGGCGGTCAGCGTGCCGAGCACGACGAGCCAGAGCGTTTCCATCAGAGCGTCACCACCAGTGGCGAGACGGGAGCGGGCGCCACGTCCGGGCCGCGGCGGACCGCACGTGCGATCAACGCCCAGTCGACGCAGGCCAGCACCACGAACAGGGACGTGAACACGATGAGCGACAACAGGATCTGCGATGCGTCCACATGCGACACCGCGTCCTCGGTGCGCAGCAGCCCGTTGATCAGCCACGGCTGCCGCCCGATCTCGCGGAACATCCAGCCGAAGATCGCGGCCGCGAACGGCAGCGGGATCCCGATCACCATGAGGTACAGCGGAAAGCGCAACCGGATCACGGCGTCCCTGATCAGCAACGGCAGCGTGAGCCAGCTGATCACGGTCAGCGCCATCCCGATGAGGATCATGAACCCGAGCGGCGCGCCGATCCACGACGCCGCCTCGGACTTGCCCGGCTGGAACCGCTCGATCACCGGGAACTGCGCGAACCCCGCGCCGACCAGCAACGGCGTGGCCAGCGCGGTCGTGACCACGCCCATCCGCAGCGACCGCCGGAAGAAGTCGGCCTCGTGGGTGCGCTTGACGAACTGGTAGGCCGAGACCCCCGTCAGGAACACGCCGCCGGCCGTGATCGCCGCGAAGACCACGTGCATCAGGGCGGAGCCGAACGCCGGGTTGCTCAGCAGCGCGCCGAAGTCGTCCAGCCGCAGCACGTTCCCGTCGACCCGGTAACCGACGGGGTTCTGCAGGAACGCGTTCGCCGCCATGATCCAGAACGCCGACGCGAACGCGGTGAGCGCGGTCAGGCAGAGCAGCGAGAGGTGCACCCAGCGGTTGAGCCTGCCCCAGCCGAAGATCCACAGCCCCAGGAACGTGGACTCCAGGAAGAACGCGACCAGCGTCTCCAGCGCGAGCGGTGCCCCGAACACGTCACCGGCGTAGGTCGCGAGCCCCGACCAGTTCAGCCCGAACTGGAACTCCATCACGATGCCGGTGACGATCCCCAGGGCGTAGTTGATCACGTAGATCCGGCCCCAGAACCGCGTCATCCGCTCGTGCACGGGCGCGCCGGTGATCGTGAACCGCGTCTGCATGACCACGAGCAGGGTGACCAGGCCGAGCGTGAGCAGCACGAACAGGAAGTGGAACGACGTCGTCGACGCGAACTGGAGGCGGGCGAGGTCTACTGCGCTCATGTGTCGGGACGCTATGCGTAGCCCGCCTACTTATGGAACGCCTTCCGGACGATACCGGGGAGAACTCAGGGTGGTCCCCCACGGGAAAGTTCAGGGGCGGTCCGGGGTGCCGCGATCAGTAGAGTCGCCACCCATGAAGCCCGACGCGCTACGCGGCCACCTCGACGCGTTGTTGCTGGCCACGCTCGACGGCAGGCAGCTGCACGGCTACGCGATCATCGAGGCGTTGCAGCAGGGCAGCGGTGGTGCGCTGGACCTGCCGACGGGCACGGTCTACCCCGCGCTCAGGCGGCTGGAGCGGGCGGGCCACGTCGCGAGCGACTGGAGCACGGTCGGCGGCCGCAGGCGCCGCACGTACCGGCTCACGTCGGCGGGCCTGAAGGCACTGCGCGCCGAACGCGACGCGTGGCGCGAGTTCACGACGGTCATCGACGGCGTGCTGGGAGGGGGCGGGAAATGGGCACAGACGTGATCGACAGGTACGTGGCGGACCTCGGGTCGCGGTTGCAGGGGTCGAAGAAACAGGTCCGCGACCTGCTCGTCGAGACCCGCGACAGCCTCGCCGACGCCACGGAGGCCCACCTCGGCAGCGGGCTCACCGAGCAGGAGGCCCAGAAGCGCGCCGTCGACGAGTTCGGCCCGGTCCGCGAGATCGCGAACGAGTACCAGGCGGAACTGGCCGTCGCGTACGGCACGCGCACGCTCATCTGGCTCGCGATCGTCCTGCCGTTGATGCACATGGCGTGGGAGTACGGCCGGATGCTGCTTGTCGGGCCGTGGCAGGACTTCGGCACGATGCCGCCGTCCTGGTACCTCGTCGTCGCCAAGGCCAACGACCTGACGAGCGGCATCGCGTCAGGGGTGGCGCTGGTCGCGCTGGTGCTCGGCCGGCTCCTCGCCCGGAAGTACGACACGAAACTGCTGGCCAAGCTGGCCGCGTCGATCGCGCTGCTGGCCGTGGGCGCGGTGCTGACGGGCAACGCGGCGATCATCGCGGCCACCTGGCACGTCGACCCGGCGCGGCTCGTGCAGTCGCTGCCGATGAGCATCGCGAGTCTCGTCACCTGGATTGTGATCGTTCGTCTCGGTCTGCTGGCTCGCCGCTGCCTGAGCTGTGCCACGATCGTCGCGTGACCAACGCCCTTCTCTACCTGATCGTGATGGTGGCCGTCGCGGCAGTCGTGTTCCTGCTCGCGGCGTTGGTGTTCGGGCGCGGCGAGGAGCTCGCGCCGCTGCCGCCCGGTGCGTCGCCGACGCGGCTGCCCGCGGACGACATCACCGCGGAGGACGTCCGCGGCCTGAAGTTCCAGCAGGTGTTCCGCGGCTACAAGATGAGCGAGGTCGACTGGGCGTTGCAGCGGCTCGCGACCGAGGTCGAGGTGCTGCGGGCGCGCGTCGAGGAGCTGGAGAGCAGTGACCACCGAGCTTGAGCTGAGCGTCGAGGTCGCCGCACCGCCCGACACGATCTTCCGCGCGGTGACCGACTGGGAACGCCAGTCCGAGTGGGTGTTGGGCACGCGCGTGTCCGTGGTGGAGGGTGACGGCAGGTCGGTCGGCAGTGAGATCGACGCCGTCACGTTCGGCGTCTCGGACCGCATGCGGATCACGCGCTGGGACCCGCCGCACGCCGTCGAGGTGCTCCACCTCGGGCGCGTCGTGCGCGGCACCGGCGTGTTCGCCGTGCGCGGCAGCCGTTTCGTGTGGACCGAACGCCTCGACGTGCCGTTCTTCTTCCCCGTGGTGAAGCCGTTCTTCGTGCTGGGGCTGCGCCGTTCGCTGCAGCGGTTCGCCCGGTTCGCAGAGGAGTACCGGTGATCACCCGCTGCCCGTGGGGCGACTCGACGCCCGACTACGTCGAGTACCACGACACCGAGTGGGGCGTGGAGCTGCACGGCACCGCCGAGCTGTACGAGCGGATGTCGCTGGAGGCGTTCCAGTCGGGGCTGTCGTGGATCACGATCCTGCGCAAGCGCCCCGCGTTCCGGGCGGCGTTCGGGGACTTCGACCCGAAGCTGGTCGCGGAGTTCGGACCGGCCGACGTCGAACGCCTGATGGCCGACGCCGGCATCGTCCGCAACCGGCTCAAGATCGACGCCGCGATCCACAACGCCCGCGTGATCGTCGAGCGGGACGTCGACCTCGACGCGCTGCTGTGGTCGTTCGCTCCTGCGGAGCACGTGCGCCCGAAGACCGCCGCGGACGTCCCGGCGATCACGGACGAGTCGAAGGCGATGGCCAAGGAGCTGAAGCGCCGCGGCTTCAAGTTCCTCGGCCCCACCACGTGCTACGCCCTGATGCAGGCCACCGGGATGGTGGACGACCACATCTCGACGTGCTTCCGGGCCGAGCCGCGGGCCTGACCTCCGGCCCGATCGCCCATCACGCTATCGGCCGATGAACTTCGGGGCGCGCTTGTTCACGAACGCGTCCACGGCCTCGCGGTGGTCCTCGGTCGCGCCGCAGTCGGCCTGGGTGCGGCGCTCGGCTTCGAGCGCGTCCTCCAGCGTCCCGTCCGCCGCGGCGGCCAGCGCTTCCTTGATCTTCGCGTAGGCCGTGGTCGGGCCGGCGGCCAGCCGGGCGGCCAGCGCGTGCGCGGTGGGCAGCAGCTCGGCGTCCGGCACGACCTGGTTGACCATGCCGATCCGCAACGCCTCCTCGGCGCCGACCGGCTGGGCGAGCAGCATCATCTCCATCGCGCGGCCGTGGCCGATCAGCCTCGGCAGCGTGTACGACGCACCGGAGTCCGCGGTCAGCCCGACGTTCGCGAACGCCATCAGGAACTTCGCCGACGCGCCCGCGATGCGCAGGTCCGCCGCGTAGGCGAAGGACGCGCCCGCGCCCGCCGCGCTGCCGTTGACCGCCGCGATCACCGGCTTGGGCATGCCGACCAGCTCGCGCACGATCGGGTTGTAGTGCTTCTCGACCGTGTTGAGCGGGGCCGGGTCACCGGCCTGCAGCAGCCCGATGTGCTCCTTGAGGTCCTGGCCCGCGCAGAACGCCCTGCCCGCACCCGTGATCACCACCGCGCGCACCGAGGCGTCCGCCGCCGTCTCCCGCAGCGCGACGAGGAACGACTCCTTCAGCGAGGTGGTGAAGGCGTTGAACGACTCGGGGCGGTTGAACGTGAACGTGCGCACACCATCGGCGTCGTCGACGAGGAGCTCGGACACTGGACCTCCATCAAGCAGTGGAAACGTTGCGCACCGGCCGCAGGCACTCGTCGACGAAACGACTCGTGCCCGGCGCCAGCCGCAGCGTCTGTTCGTCGAAGAACGACGCTGCCGCGTGCCCCGGCCAGTCCGATGGCAACAGTTCAGCAGGAAGACCGGGATCGCGGAACAGGAACTTCCGCCACGCGTGCAGCAGGCGCTGGGAGGCGGCGAACGACGCAGCGTCGTCGGTTTCGTCCACAACGGACACCTGTTCGTGCCAGTGCGCCACGAACGCGGCGTAGTCGCGGCCCAGCTCCGCCAGGTCCCAGGCCTTCTCGGCGAGCTCCGCGTCCTGACCGTCGTGTGAACCGTGAAAAGTTCGTGCGAGAACTTCCTCGGCGGCCAGCACGTCACCCAGTTCGGGGGACGGCCGGGGCGCGATCCACGTCACAGGACCGAGCGCGCCGTAGCCGAGCAGTTGCAGCGAGGAGGCGAGGTGGTCGCGCGAGTCGCGGCCGGGCAGCTCCTCCAGCACCACGACGTGCCAGCGACCGTCCCAGGTGGACGGCCGGGTGCGGTAGATGCGGGCAGCGGCCTCGTCGAGCCGTCGTTCCCCGCGAGGTGTCATCGCGTATCCGGGCCCGTCAGGCAGCCGCACGGGGTGCAGCCAGCCCTGCCGGACCGTGCGCGACACGGCCGTGCGGACGGCCGGCGCGGCGAAACCCAGGGGGTCGAGCAGCCGGACGAGCGCGGCGATGGTGGCGGCACCACCTCGTTCACGCAGGTGGCCGCCGTAGACGTCGAAGAGCGCGGAACGGGCTCGCACCCTGCCCAGTCTGTCACGCCGCGCTCCCGGCCGTGCCGGGTCCGCACGTTCGAACGCGATCGAGTCGCTCAGTCGTGCCGAAAGTGTTGCCTTGTCGCGAAAACGGGTACTGATCAGGCACAAGTCAAGATCGACAATTGTCGGCAGGACTCGCCAAAAGATCGGTTCGGTTTCGCCCCTGAGTCGCGATAGGGGAGAATGGAGCAGATCCGGCCTGGCCGGACGGGGAAGATGTTGACGGAGGGAGCACGCGATGGCGGCCATGAAGCCCCGGACCGGCGACGGTCCCCTCGAGGTCACCAAGGAGGGACGCGGCATCGTCATGCGCGTGCCGCTCGAGGGTGGTGGGCGCCT
>JASLAV010000084.1 GCA_030146905.1 Lentzea sp.
CGGCGATTCTACCATCTGTAGGTGGTTCGACTATCACCATAGCATCAGTGTAGACTAAAATACATCATCAACCGATGCTAACCTTCACCGGACAAGAAAAGCGTCTCGAACGCCAGGAAGTGAGGACCCAAGCGCTCGGCGCCGATGGCCGGAGGCAGAGCCGACGCGGCGTCGAAGCGGTCCGAGAAGGCGGCACCGGCGGTGACCGAGAGTTCGAACGCGAGCGCGGCTGCGGCGTGATCGCCCAGGTCAGCGGCCGCGCGCAGGGTGGCGGCGCGGTCGTTCGCGACCTGCTCCCAGTCGGGGGAGTGGGCCTTGGCCTGCGGGCTGAAGGCGAAGCGGACGAGGTTGTGTTCGTCCTCCAGGCCGGAGACCTCGCGGAACCGCGCGGTGCTCGCGAGGACGTCGCCGGCGGGGGAGAGCACGGCGGCCGCGGCGGGTTCGAGGGTGTCCAACATCGCCCTGACCGTGGGGCGCAGCGGCGGTGGCGGGGGAGGGGAGCAGTTCGTGCCGGCCTTGATGAGGCGGTACAGGTGGACGCGTTCGTCCGCGGTCATGGTCAGGGCGTCCGCGAGGGCGGACAGGACCTGGCCGGAGGGGGAGCGGTCGGTGCCGCGTTCGAGGCGGGTGAGGTACTCGACGCTGATGCCGGCGCGGTCGGCGAGCTCGCCGCGGCGCAGGCCGGGGGTGCGGCGGCGGCCGGTGGACGGGGGAGTGGTGGCTTCACGGCGGGCGCGCAGGAAGCGGCCCAGTGCGTTGTCGGCCACGCCGCGATCCTAGAGAGGCCCCGACAGGGGCTCCCTGCGTCGCGTGTCCGCGGCGATGCTGTGGATCATGAGATACCGACTGTTCGGCCGGAGCGGCCTGCGCGTCTCGGAGTTGTTGCTGGGCACGATGACGTTGCGTTCGGAGGACGTGGCCGGGCGGGTGCTCGACGTCTACGCCGACGCCGGTGGGAACTTCCTGGACACGTCGTCGGCGTACGGGGAGAGCGAGGAGGTCCTCGGTGCGGTGATGCGGGGTCGGGACCGGTTCGTGGTGGCGACGAAGTACACGTTGTCGAGGGACGCGCGGGATCCGAACGCGGGCGGGAACCACCGCAAGAACCTGGTGTTGTCGCTGGAGCAGTCGTTGCGGCGGCTGCGGACGGACTACGTGGACGTGTTGTGGGTGCACCTGTGGGACCGCCACACGCCGGCGGAGGAGACGATGCGGGCGCTCGACGACGTGGTGCGGGCGGGGAAGGTGCTCTACGTGGGGGTGTCGGACGCGCCGGCGTGGTTCGTGGCGCGGGCGAACACGCTCGCGGAGTGGCGGGACTGGACGCCGTTCTCGGGGTTGCAGGTGCCGTACAGCCTGCTGCGGCGTGATGTGGAGCGGGAGCTGCTGCCGATGGCGTCGGCGATGGGGCTGACCGTGGCGGCGTGGGCGCCGCTGGCGGCGGGGAAGCTGTCCGGTGGCACGCAACGGGCGGGGCAGCTGACCGAGGGAGAGGAACGCGTGGCCTCGGCCGTGCGGTCGGTCGCGGAGGAGCTGGGCACGACGCCGGCTGGGGTGGCGTTGGCGTGGGTGCGCTCGAACGGTGCGTTGCCGCTGGTGGGAGCGCGGACGCCGGAGCAGGTGGCCGACTGCGTGGCCGACGTGGTGTTGCCGCCGGAAGCGGTCGCGCGCCTGGAGGCGGCGGCCCCGTTCGAGCGGGGCTTTCCGGCGGACTTCATCGCGGAGTGCGAGGCGAGCCCGTTCGCGTTCGGCGAGGGCGTCGTCGTCAGGTGATGAGACCCGGCACCAGCGAGGGTTGCCGCTTGCGGCGCAGCCAGACCTTGCGGGAGCCGTCGCCGTAGAGCAGCGTGCGGGACAGTTCCCAGCCGGCGAACTCGGCGTGGATGGTCAGCTGCGTGGTCGCGGTGCGGCGGGAGATACCGGGCGGCAGGCGCAGCGGCCGGTACTCCCAGTCCCCGTCGATCACCCCTTCGTTCATGGCGAGATCACCTGTATCCCTCCGTTGTCGCCGGACGTGACCGTGACGCGTCCGGTCTCCTGGTCGACGCTGACGGTGTTGGGTTGGCGCACGGTGGGGAACCGGTGCTTCTCGGTCGGTTCGCCACCGGCGACGTCGAGTCCGACGACCTCGTTGCGCTCGGTGAGGGTGATCCACGCGATGTCGCGCTTGGCGTCGTAGGCGATGCCGTAAGGGGTGCCGGGCACGGGGTAGCGCTGGCGCATGATCAGCGGGTTGATCGAGAACGCGATGAACTCGCCGCCGCGGGTGTCGACGACGAGGAGCCGTCCGAAGCGGTCGGGGACGGCGTTGGTGGCGCCGTCGCCTGCGCGCAGGCCGGTGCCCCTGGTTTCGGTGCCCTTGTCGTCGGTGGTCATCTCGAAGACGGCGCTGCGGAGCCTGTCGAGTTCGACGTTGCGGCCGTTGACCTGGAACTTCAGCGTGGTGTCGCCCTCGGTGAACGTGCCGCCGGGCGTGACGTCGCCGGGCACGGTGGCGTTCTGGGCGGGGGAGCGGGCCGGTGCGGCGGCTTCGAGGGTCTCCGCGACCTGCAGCGGGTCCTGTGAGCTCTCGCTCTGTCCGCACGCTGTCAGCGCGGCGGTGGTCAAGAGCAGAGCGGCGAGCCGGCGCAAGATCGGGTCCTCCTGGAACGTCGTGTCCTTCCAGGATCCACGACGTTCGGCCGGAGGTCACGCAAGGGGTGGGGTGAAACTCATCGGAAAGCCGGTAATAGTTATTTCTATAACTTCAGTGTTGACTAAAATTGATAATCCCGATCAGTCCGAAAGCCGAACAGGTCCAGAGACTCAAAACACCAGGACAGAAAGGGGTCAGGGCATGGGGCGTTCGGGGTAGGTGAGCTCGATCGCGCTGACGTCGTCCAGTGCGGCCCTGATCGCCGGCGGCAGGGTGAGCTGCTCGGCTTCGAGGGAGGCGAGCAGCTGGTTCGTGTCGCGTGCGCCGACGACGGGGGCGACGACTCCCGGCCGGTCGCGGACCCAGGCGAGTGCGACGCACAGCGGTGAGGTGCCGAGTCCGTCGGCGGCGGTGGAGACGGCCTGCACGATGCGGGCGGCGCG
>JASLAV010000720.1 GCA_030146905.1 Lentzea sp.
GTCGAGCAGGTCCTGCGCGACGCGCTCCCCCAGCCCGTCGAGTACGGGATGCCGCTGACGTCGTTCACGCAGGACGACTCCGGGGTGACCGCGGTGGTCGGCGGGCAGACCGTGCGCGCCAAGTACCTCGTCGGTTGTGACGGCGGGAAGTCGTTCGTGCGCAAGGAGCTCGGCGTCTCGTTCGTCGGAGAGACCCATGAGGACCAGCGGATGCTCGTCGGTGACGTCCGGCTCTCCGGGCTCGACCGCGACCACTGGCACAGCTGGGGCGGCCGCGACAGCCGGTGGCTCGCCCTGTGCCCGTTGCCCGGCACCGACCTCTTCCAGTTCCAGGCGGCCGGCGACGGCGAGCCGTCGCTGGAGCTCTACCGGGAGATCGTCCGCGAACGCACCGGCCTGGACGACGTGGTCGTGCACGAGGCGACGTGGATGTCGTTGTACCGCACCAACATCCGCATGGTCGACAGGTTCCGCGTCGGCAGGGTGTTCCTGGCGGGGGACGCCGCGCACGTGCACTCCCCCGCCGGCGCGCAGGGCATGAACACGGGCATCCAGGACGCCTACAACCTCGGCTGGAAGCTCGCGATGGAGACCCTGCTCGACACCTACGAGACCGAACGCAAGCCGGTGGCGGAGTGGCTGCTCGGCATGACGACCGCGATCATGACGTCCGGCGACGGGTTCGAGCGCCGTGACGACGAGACGCTCCAGCTCTCCCTGTCGTACCGCAAGACAGGCGGCGAGGGCCTGCAGGCCGGCGACCGCGTGCCCGACGGGACCACCGACCAGGGACGGATCTTCGACCTGCTGCGCGGTCCCGACTTCGTGACGCTGGACTTCCCAGACGGCCCGGTGCTGGTGCGCCCCGACGGCTACGTCGCCGCGATCGGCCGGTCAGCGATCGACGCCTACTTCGGCGCGAACCCTGTCACGCAGCTGCACCACCGCCGGGTCGCTGCTCGGACCGCCGCGTAGCCGTTCCGCCTCGTCCAGGACGTCCTTCGCGCCGCGGGGGTCGTCCTGGACGAGCAACCAGTCCGCGTAGTACTCCAGCACCATCGCGCGCGCCGGTCCATCCGCGCTCTGTTCGACGGAGGCGAGCGCCTTGGCGTGTTCCTCGCGCGCTTCGCCCAGTCTGCCGAGACGCGTCAGCGCCAGCCCCAGCCCCGCGTGCGCGGCGGCGCGGAACTGGCTCGACGGAGCACCCGTCGTGGTGTGGAGCGCCTCGCGGTACCGCGCCACGGCCCCCTCGAAGTCACCGCTGAAGTACGCCACCTCCGCGTGCGCCTGCGCGATGCGCCCCAGGTCGAGGTCCACGTGCGACGCGGTCATCCGCGCCAGCTCGTCGCGGGCCCCCGACAGGTCGCCCATCCTGGTCTTGATCCGCGCCGCCTGCACCAGCACGGACATCGGCACCAGCACGGTCTCCGGTTCACCGAGCTCCTCCGCGACCCTGCGGGCCTCGGACACCGCCTGGAACCCCTCGGCGAACGCACCGCGGTTGATCAGCACCATGACCAGGCACGACAGCCCGAACACCACGGCCCACCGATCGCCGACCGCACGGAACAACTCCAGCGCCCGCCGGTACTCCGCCTCCGCCCTGGGCGCCGCGCCGTCGCTGAACTCGCCCGCCACCACACCGCGGACCAGCGCGGAGAACGCCCGCATCCACTCGTCGGACGACCGCTCCAGCTGATCGGCGAGCCTCTCGAGCCGGTCGCCCAGCTCGACATCGCCCCACACCCTGCCGCTGGTCAGCATCAACGCGCACAGGGCCGTCGGCACGTCCTCCTCCCACAACCGCTCCGCCGCGACCATGGCGCCCGGCGTACCCAGCGAGAGGAGCACCTCCGACAACGGGTGGTCCGGCGTGAGCGGCGCCCACCGGCGGATCTCCTCGAACCGCTTGGTCATCACCAGCCAGTGCCACGTGCGCGCGGCCATCATCCGCCGCGCGATCACGGGGTCGTGCTCGACCGCCCACGCCTGCGCGGCGTCGAGGTTCGCCCGTTCCACGTCGAAGACCCCGAGCGCCTCCAGCTGCCGGGGCCCGCGCAACAACGGCTCGTTCCGCTCGGCCAACGCCACGTAGTAGGAAGCGTGTGCGGCGGGATCGGCCCGTCCCTGCTCCCAGGCGTACTCGCGGACGGTCTCCAGCAGCCGGTACCGCTCCCCCGACCGGACGACCAGCGACTTCTCGACGAGCGAGGCCAGCAGGTCCTCGGTGTCCCAGAGGTCCTGATCTTGTCGGGGGTGGTGAGTACGTTGATACGCAGGGGTTCCCAGTTCGGGGGGACGCCTGCGCGAGCCTGCCCCACGCACCTCGTGCGCGGTTTCGGCGTCATCGTGCACCGCCTCACAGCCGTCGTGCACCGCCTCGCAGCCGTCGTGCACCGCCTCACGGCCATCGCGAAACACCCCGCGGCCATCGCGAAACGCCCTGTCGTCGTGCGCCTCCGAGCTGCCGGGCGTGCGCCGTACCGGGTCCGTCCCCAACTGGCGCTGCCCCGACAGCGCCCCCTCGGAACCAGCGCCGAACCGGTGCTGAGGCCGATCAGGTTCCCCTGCGGTTCCGGAACCACCGGAGCCCATCACGCACACCTCGTGCACCGCCGCGGCCGTGGCCCCGCCCACGAACACGGCAAGCCGCGCCAGCAGCAGGCGCTCGGCGTCGCCCAGCAGCTCCCAGCTCCAGTCGATCACCGCCCGCAGCGTCCTGTGCCGCGCGGGACCGGTCCGCGACCCCCTGTCCAGCAACCGCAATCGACTGTCCACACGAGACTCCAGCTGCCGGGCCGACAGCGAACGCGCCCGCGCAGCCGCCAGCTCCACCGCGAGCGGGATCCCGTCCAGGGCGGCGCACACCCGCCGCACGATCTCGGTGTCGAAAGCCGACCCGACCCGTGAGGCGAACAACCGCACGGCGTGGTCGAGGTCCAGCGGCGGCACCGGGTGCACGACCTCGCCCGGGATGCCCAACGGCTCGCGCGACGTCGCCAGCACCCGTGCGTCCGGCGCCTCGGCCAGCAGCCGGACGCACAGTGCCGCGGCCGCGTCCACGACGTGCTCGCAGTTGTCCAGCACGACCAGCGAGGATCCGAGCCGCGAGAACACCGGTGTGGCCAGCGGGTTCGGTCCCAGCGCCGAGTCCAGGGCTGCCAGCGGTTCCGCCGACGAGTCCAGCTCGACGAACCACGCCTGCGGCACCGTGGCCGCGTGCGTCAGCGCCAGCCGCGTC
>JASLAV010000838.1 GCA_030146905.1 Lentzea sp.
CGTCGGCAATGCACCTACCGGGTGACGTGGGACCCGCCCTTGGCGACCCTGCGTGTGCGGCGACCCGGTACGTTGACCCGCATGCGTCGACTTGCCGTCCCGTTTGTGCTGGCAGCGGTCCTGGCCGGGTGCTCACCGGCGGAGTCGGGATCACCCACCACGGCCAACCCCGCGCCGACGACCGGGACGTCCACCGGTTCCCGCGCCATGAACAGGCCCAAGGCGGTCGACCTCAAGGGGCTCGACCCGTGCTCGCTCTACACGGCCGAGGTGAAGACGGCGCTCGGTGTCCGCCTGGTGACGCCGCGCGACCCGCAGGCCGACTACGGCGAGGGCAGCAAGACGTGCAGCAACAACTACGAGGCCCCCGCGTACTCGTCGTCGATCTACACGTTGCTCAACGGCGGTGCCGACCGGCTCGAGCAGACGGTCGGCCAGGCGGAGCTCACCTCTACGCGAGCAGCCGGTTACCCGGCGTACGTCGACAAGCGCGAGACCGGTGCCGGTCCGGCCTGTGATGTTTACGTCGACGCCAACGACGGGCAGTTGTTGCTGGTGAACGCCGTGGGCGGCTTGGGAGAGGACGGGGCCACAGTGGACGGGGCGTGCGAGCAGGCGTCCAAACTCGCGAACGCGGTCGGGGTCGTTCTCGCGACGAGGTGAAGTCGAGCAGAACTACTCGGCTTGTACGGGAACCGGTAACCCGCGTCATACATCAGAGCTAAAGTCGTTTCAAAAGCACACGCGGCCCAATACTGGGGGGCCGTCACTGAGGAGGGTGTGCCGTGCATCTCGCGGACGGTGGAGGCAGCACATCACTGCCGCCTGAGTTCGGGCAGCGGAAGCTGAGGGTCGAACCACACGCCATTCCACAGGCGAGGGCGGCCTTCCAGCGCGCGCTCGACGAGTTCGACGCCAAGATCAAGCCGGCTGTCCACGACCTGCCGACCAGGCCGTGGGCCGGCGACCCGATCAGCGGTGAGACGTCGAAGGCGTTCAACGAGCAGACGTCGGAGAAGGCCCTCGCGGCGCTGAAGTTCTACCGCGCGCAGCTCGTCGGCGTGATCGACCAGCTGACGATGATCGAGGAGCAGTACCGCCAGGTCGAGGGCGACAACACGGCCATGTGGGGCAAGCACCTGCGGGACAGGGACTGAGAGGAGGCCTGACCGATGACCGAACACCGCTTCCAGGGGTACGCACACCCCGAGCTGTACAAGATGATCAACTCCGGTCCCGGCGTCTCCGCCTCGATCCCGGTGGAACAGGGCTGGAAGCAGATAGCCGCGACGCTCGCGCAGATCGACGGCGACCTGCACGCCGGTCTGTCCAAGATGGGCGCGGGCTGGGAGTCCGACGCCGCCGACGCCGCCCAGGGGGCGCTGTCGCCGCTCGCGGAGTGGGCCGGTTTCGCCGAGACCGGCGCGACCACGATGGAGAGCTCCGCGCGCCTGCAGGGCGAGTTCATCGCCGACGCGCGCAAGAAGATGCCGGAGGTCGTCCCGGTCACGACCGAGAAGCCGGGCCTGCTCGACATGGCGGCCGGCGCGCTGACCGGTCCCGTCGGCATGGCGCACGTCGTGGGCCAGCAGCTCGACCACGAACGGCAGGAGGCCGCGGCGGACAACGCGGCCGCCCAGGCCGTCAAGGTCATGGAGGACTACCAGTCCGACAGCCGCTGGAACTCCTCGACGCTCGGTGAGTTCCCGAACCCGCCGCAGGTCGTGATCGACACGCCGCCGCCGGCCGACACCGGCACGGGCAGCACGCGTGCGGGCTACAACTCGCCCACCGGCTACTCGCCGTCCGGCACGAACACCGGCACGACGAACCCGTCCTGGACGGCTCCGCCGCCGCAGACGCAGCAGTCCGTCGCGACGTGGACGCCGCCGCCCACCGACACCACGCACACGTCGTGGACGCAGCCTCCGACGACGCAGCCGCCGGTGAACACGCCGACGCCGCCGCCGAACCTGCCGACGCCCACGCCGAACCCGACGCCCACCCCGGTCCCGCCCGGCGGTCCGGTGTTCACCCGGCCCACCACGAGTGGTCCCGGTGGCGGCAACGGCACCGGTCCCGGCAAGGGTCTCGGTGGCGTTCGCGGTGGTCAGATCGGTGGCGGTGCCGGTGGTGGCAAGGCGTTCGGCCCGATCTCCGGGTCGCTCGGCTCGTCCGCGCAGCAGGGCACGATGAAGCCCGGCGGCATGCCCGGCATGGGCGGCATGGGCTCCGGTCCCGACGCGGTGCGCGGCGGTGCCATGGGCCACGCCGGTGCCGGTGGTGCGGGCGCGGCCGGTGGCAAGGGCGGCGCCGCCGGTGCCGCGGGCGCCGGTGGTGCCCACGGCCAGCGGGGCGAGGGCGAGGACGACATCGAGCACAAGGTGGCCGACTACCTGGTCGAGACCGGCGACGTGTTCGGTGACGAGCGCATGGTGGCACCGTCGGTCATCGGCGGACTTCCCGAGTGAGCACGTGAATGAGCCTGTTCGGCGGTGCGGTGGAGAGGGAGCCGATCACCCTCTCCGCCGAGGAGTTCGACGTGGTGTGGGAGCGGCTGAACGTCGGTCCCATGCCCCTCGTCCTCAAAGTCCCCTCTCCCGGTAAGACGCGGGACGAGCGCGTCCAGCTCGAACACCGCGTCTACCAGCAGCTGGACCACCGCCGCCTGGGCAACTCGCGCGGTTTCTCCTCCGAGCTGGAGGGGTTGCTGCGCATGTTCGTCAAGCCGGAGCGGGAGGCGGACGGCCGCCTCTGGCTCGGGCACAGCCTGCGCGTCCTCGCCGTCGCGAACGGCGACCGGGGCGCGGTCGCGACGTTGCGCGACGACCAGCTGACGTTCCAGCCGTGGTCGGGCTCCGGGCTCGCCACCGCGGTGCTGTCCGTCCTGCCGGCACACCCCGCCGGCACGGGTCTCTCGGTGACGCTGCCCAGCGCGGACATCGAGAAGGCGATCTCCAGGACCGACGGTTCGCCGAAGTCGATGGAGGCCGCGTTCCGCGACATCGGCCTGCGCGAGGACGACGCCAAGGCGCTGGTGAAGATGTTCACCGGGCTCGTGCACACCGGGAA
>JASLAV010000845.1 GCA_030146905.1 Lentzea sp.
CAAGAGCGGCATCACCTTCACGCTTGTGTGTGTCGCCGCCCTGATCATCATCGCGAGCGTCATCTACGTCGAGCAGGCCCAGCGCCGCATCCCGGTGCAGTACGCCAAGCGCATGATCGGCCGCCGCATGTACGGCGGTACCTCGACGTACCTCCCCCTCAAGGTGAACCAGGCCGGCGTCATCCCGGTCATCTTCGCCTCGTCGCTGCTCTACCTGCCGGACCTGATCGTGCGCCTGACCCAGGGCTCGTCCACCGAGCCCAACTGGTTCTCGACGTTCGTCCAGACCTACCTGGTCAAGCAGTCGAGCTGGGTGCACATCGCCTCGTACTTCCTGCTCATCGTCTTCTTCACGTACTTCTACGTCGGCATCACGTTCAACCCGGACGAGCGTGCGGACGAGATGAAGAAGTTCGGCGGGTTCATCCCCGGCATCCGTCCAGGTCGCCCGACCGCCGAGTACCTCAAGTTCGTGCTGGGCCGCATCACGCTCCCCGGCTCGCTCTACCTCGGCATCGTGGCGATCCTGCCGAACCTGTTCCTGGACCTGACCGGAGACGGCCAGAACCAGAACTTCCCGTTCGGCGGCACCGCGGTTCTGATCATGGTCGGTGTCGGTCTCGACACCGTGAAGCAGATCGAGAGCCAGCTCATGCAGCGCAATTACGAAGGGTTCCTCCGCTAGATGCGACTCGTTCTCGTTGGCCCGCCGGGTGCGGGCAAGGGCACCCAGGCCGAAGTGCTGAGCCGCAAGCTCGGTGTGCCGCACATCTCGACGGGCGACCTCTTCCGGTCACACATCAGCAACCAGACCGAGCTCGGGCTGGAGGTGCAGAGCATCCTCGACGAGGGCGCTCTCGTGCCGGACTCCATCACGAACGAGATGGTGCGCAAGCGGCTGGCCGAGGCGGACGCGGCGGACGGGTTCCTGCTCGACGGGTTCCCCCGCAACGTCGCTCAGGCCGACAAGCTGGGTGAGTTCCTCTCCGTCGACGGGCACGGGCTCGACGCGGTGCTGGAGTTCCGGGTCGACGAGGACGTCGTGGTGGAGCGGCTGCTCGCCCGCGGGCGCACGGACGACAAGGAAGACGTCATCCGGCACCGCCAGCAGGTGTACCGCAACGAGACCGCGCCGCTGCTCGACTACTACGCGGACAAGGTCATCTCCATCGACGCGGTGGGCGAGATCGACGAGATCAGCGAGAGGGCTCTGGCCGCGCTGAACTCCCTGCGCGACGAGAAGTGACAGTTGGACGAAGCGGGCTTCGGTGCTCGTCGGCTCTTGGCCGACTTCACCGGAGCCCGCGGCATTTGTCGGGGGGACGACCCTCCGGCTCCCCGCGGGTCCGGGCGCCGCACGCCCCGGCGCTTCGTGAACCCGCCCGGTCGATTCATTCGGTGACAGCATGAGCAAGATCGAGATCAAGACCCGCGGCGAGCTGGAGGCCATGCGCGCCTCCGGTCTGGTCGTGGCCCGCGCGCTGCGCAACGTCGTCGACGCGGTGAAGCCCGGTGTGTCCACGTGGGAGCTCGACGAGATCGCCGAGCAGACCATCCGCGACGCCGGCGCCATCCCGTCGTTCAAGGGCTACCACGGGTTCCCCGCGAGCATCTGCGCCTCGGTGAACGACCAGATCGTCCACGGCATCCCGAGCAAGACGCAGGTGCTGGCCGAGGGCGACCTGATCTCCATCGACTGCGGCGCGATCCTCGACGACTGGCACGGAGACTCCGCCGTCACGGTCGGCGTCGGTGAGCTCTCGCCCGCCGACCACAAGCTGTCAGAGGCCACGAGGCTGTCCATGCTCGCGGGCATCGCGGCCGCGGTGCCCGGCGGGCGGCTCACGGACATCTCGTTCGCCATCGAGTCCTCCGCCATCGAGTCGGGGGAGCGCGACGGCATCGAGTACGGCATCGTCGCGGACTACGGCGGCCACGGCATCGGCTCCAAGATGCACATGGACCCGTTCCTGCCGAACTTCGGCAAGGCCGGCAAGGGCCCGCGGCTCAAGGTCGGCATGGCCATCGCCATCGAGCCGATGCTGACGCTCGGCTCCGACGATTCCCAGGAGCTCGAGGACGGCTGGACCGTCATCACGCTCGACGGCACGCGTGCCGCGCACTGGGAGCACAGCGTCGCGATCACCGAGGACGGTCCCTGGGTGCTCACCGCGCCGGAAGAGGACTGACCACCCCTCAACGCCTCCAGGTAGCCCCGTTCGCCGTCCGGTGAACGGGGCTATTTCGGTTGCCACCACCGATACGGTCGAGATGACGAACGCGTCCAATGCTTGGGGGCATTGTG
This sequence comes from Lentzea sp., assembly GCA_030146905.1. The sequence goes on from JASLAV010000845.1 coordinate 2,306, forward strand.
GGGGTAACCCGTTTCGTCCTGTCCGCGCTTCTGATCGCCGTTTCGGGCTGTGCTGCCTCTAAGCCGGCCACCGACTTCACCTACCAGGACGTCCCGGCCGACCGGATCGCCGACCGGATCTTCCTGGCCGACTCGATCGCGGCCGTCGAGCACTGCGAGCCGCCCTTCGGCGACGTGGTGGTCGTGCGGCCGAACTTCGTCACCCCACCGCCGTCCGCCGACGGCGGCTGTGGCGGCCAGGCGCGCATCGACGCCGGACCGGAGTACGTCGCGGCCGTGAGCCGCATCACGGCGCTGCACGGCACCGTGGTGCGCGAGTGGAACGCACGGCTGGCCTCCGGGCCGGAGGCCGCGCAGTCGAGGGCCGCGGCCGTGACGTTGCTGCACTGCCTCGACCGGGCCGGCTTCATCCAGCGAGGGCCTGGCGAGCCGAGTCCGGAGAGCTACGGCATCGGATCCGGCGACTCCGCGCTCAACAGCGCAGCTCAGAAGTGTTCCGACGACACCGGCTACGGGACCGCGATCGCCGCGCAACGCGTCCGCACGCTCAGGTCCGTGCTCGGCACGCACGAGGCGGAGATCAACGAGGTCGCGAAGCTCCGGATCGTGCTGGAGAGCTACGTCCGGCCTGGTGACAGCCCTGAGGGGACCCGATTTGGGTTGCCGGAGTGAACTGCGTACACTTATCAGGTGGCGCATCCGTCGCGCCGGTTCAGTCATGCCCTCGCAGGTGAGATCGAACCAGGCTGACGCGCGTCCAAAGGTTAATATCACCGTCACGAAACGCGGAGGACATGGGCAAGAAGGACGGGGCCATTGAGGTCGAGGGCCGCGTAGTCGAGCCGCTCCCCAACGCGATGTTCAGGGTCGAGTTGGAGAACGGTCACAAGGTACTCGCGCA
>JASLAV010000911.1 GCA_030146905.1 Lentzea sp.
CGGTCAGGGGCCTTCCGCAACTCACCTAACCGAGAATCACACCCACCCGGCAACGCTGAGCGTCACCGCGCGGATCGACCCGCGGTCCGATCCCACGACATCGGCGACCTTGAACACCCAGGTGCCGTCCGCGGCGTCCGCCGTCAAAGACGACAGCGGCGCCCCGGCCGTCCAAGAGCCGGTGAACGGCGCATCGGCACTGTTCACGGTCGAGAACGCCCGAGTGGCGGAGTCGTCGAACACCGCCTGGCAGATGTTGTTGCCGGTGCTGCCCGCCCGCGAGAACAGCGTCACGCTCTTCCCGGAGGGCGAGGTGAGCGTGCCGACCAGGTCACCGACGAAGGTGTGGTCGATGCCCACCGTCGTGGCGCCGTCCGCCGTGGAGCAGGTGGCCCCGTCCACGGAGAACTTCAGGTTGGACGCCGCCCCGACACCCGTGACGGGCAGCGGGATCGACACACCGGTCTGGTCGTTGTCCGGGATGGCCACCGGTTCGCCGCTGTACGCGAACGTCTTGAACTCGCGCGACGGCTCGCCCACGCGCAACGTGAACGACGCGGTCGTCGGTGAGGTCGAGCCCGCGTAGGTCACCCGTGCGTCGAGCTTCACGGCGGAACCGAGGCCGGCGGAAGCCGGGACCGTCACCTTGTAGGTGCTGGACACCGTCTGACCGACGTCGATGTTGCCGTAGTACTTCGAGCGCGGCGCGATGGTCACGCCGGCGGTCGGCGTGGACAGCACGACCGAGGTCGACGCCGCCGAACCGTCACCGTTGTTCACCACCGGAACCGTGACCGTGGAAGTGGTGCCCGGCTTGAGGAAGGCGCTTCCGTCGGCGTCGTTCACGACCGTCGGCTTCTGCGCGCGGGCCAGCGCCTGCGGTGACGCACCCGTGTAGGCCAGGGCGCGGTCCGCCATCACGATGCCCGCACCGGTGCGGTTGTCCACACCGGACTCGACGATGTCGATCGCCGTGGTGACAAGGGCTTCCTTGACGTCGGCGGGCGACAGGGTCGGGTTGCCGGACAGGATCAGGCCGGCGATGGCCGCCGCGTTCGGGGCCGAGGCGGAAGTGCCGAAGAACGGCGCGAAGCCCGGCACCGACGTGGTCACGCCGTCGGCGGCGGTGAGGTCCGGCTTCTGCCGCACCTCGGCGAGGGGTGAGCCGTCAGGCGCGAAGAACGTGCGGCGCGGTCCGTCGGAGGTGAAGCGCTCCGGCTTCTGCGTGCTGTCGAACGCGTTCGGGTACGGGCCCTTGGGGTTGGCGGGATCTCCGGGCTCGAGGTCGAACGGCAGCGCCTGTGCGGCGGGAGCGGCCGCGACCGAGATCGCGCCCTTGGCCGCGGAGTGACCACGGGTCGTGCCCGGCGTCACGTACTTCTTGAGACCGTCGTTGGTGTCGGCGAACCGGCCGCCGAACAGCGACAGCGCGAAGTACTTGTCGTCACCGCGGTACTTCACGACCGCGAGGCGCGTGCCCGTCGAGGTGCTCGGGGTGGTGATGCGCTCGTACGGGTCCTGAGCGCCGTCCTGGTTGTTCTGGCTGAAGGTGACAACGTTGCCTTGGGCGTTGACCAGGTACAGGTCGTAGTCGTTGAACGACTGGCCCAGCGGGTCCGCCCAGTGCAGCACGACGGGGGTGTCGCCGGAGAAGTTCGACAGCGGGTTGTACAGCTGCTTGGCGTTCGGGTCGGGGTTGAAGTCGTGGGCGGTGCCCGCGAACTTGCCGACACCGACGCCCGAGTCGACGAACTGGCCCTCGTAGTGGCCGGAGGTGCCGTCGACGACGTTGCCCTGGTTGCCCGCGCTGGAGAAGAACAACGCGCCGTCAGCGGCGACGGCGTCCACGGCGCGCGCGATGATGCCGTCCTGGAACGGCGACTCGTTGAAGTAGATGACGTCGTCGACGATGACGTCGCAGCCGAGGTCGAAGCGCAGCTTCTTGATGTTGTCGGCGAAGCTCGCGTCACCGTTGAACGCCGTGGCGAAGCCGAGCTCGGCGTTGGGAGCGAGGTCGTGCAGGATCTCGAGCATCGCGGTGCCCTCGTCACCGGAGCCCGCCTGGCCCGGCAGCACGTCGACGGCGGGGAGCTCACCCGCGGCCTGCGACACGGCGAGCGAGCCGATGCCGTCGGAGAGCGCGCAGAGCTTCGTGCCGACACCGGTCACGCGGAACGTGCCGCGCGCCGCTTCGGCGTTGTGGGCCTTGTCGCTCTCGGCGACCCGGGTGGCCTGAACCGACAGCTGCTTCTCGGAGAGCCTGCGCTCGATCTCCCGAGCCTTGTCCTCTTTGGAGGGAGACTGCTTGCGGGACTTGTTGTCCCGCTTGTTCTTCACGTCCTGGGTCATCGCGTCGCTGCCCGGCTCGACGCGGGCGACGTCGGAGCGCCCGGCGATCTCGGCGATCTTCGCGAGAGGAACCTCCGCGCGCACGGTGCGGTGCTCGGGGGACACGGCCCTGATCTGTCCGCCCGCCGCGCGGACAGCGTTGACCAGACCCTCCGAGTACTGCTTGGCGCGGATGTCGACGAGGGTGGTGGACTGCGGCGTCACGGCAACGCCGGTCTGCACCTGCGGGAGGGCGCTCGTCGTCCCCACCTGGACGCGCTTGCGCGCCTCCACCACGAGGGCGCTGTCCACCTTGGACTCAGCGGGGGTGAGGGACTTCTTGATGCTCTGGAGCGCCGCGATCTGAGACGCGGTGCGGTCGGTGATGGACTTCGACGACTTGACCGGGTCCGCGGACGCGGGCGTGACGGCGGTGAGTGCGGCAAGAAGAACTGCTGTACCTGCGGTGACTAACGTCGTGCCTCTTCGAGATCGGCGCACAGGGTTTCTCCCCCGAACGTTGGCGTGCCCCCGAGCACGCGGCCTGCGACCGGAGATTCCCGGTCGAGGCGTCAACGTATGGTGCATGCGTGATCACAGTCAGCATCCGATTGGGCTAGTTCCCGCTGAGCAGACACGATCACACTTCACAGAACAAAAGCATCAGTCCACAACTGACCGGTTCGCCCGGAAAGTGCCTCCAGCAACGCGGCTGCCTGGTTGTCGGTGAGAGACGCGACGAAGTCCACGACCGCTCGGCCACGTGCCAGTCCCCTGATGGCATCAGGACCAACTGGCATCTCGCCGGTGGCACCCACCAATGTGGACGGCTCCGTCCGGGCGAGCCCCGCGTACTCCGTTTCGGCCAGCTCGACGAGGTCGTGGAGCCTGCGCGGCAAGCGGTCCGACTCGGACCTGTCCGTCACCCACTGCTCCAGCGCGTCGACGAGCGAGCTGAGCAACCTGGCCTGTCCACGTTGGTGCAACGCAAGGTCCGGACGCAGCAACACGAAGCGCCGGTGGACGAACTTCAGCACCTGCACCTCGTGCCACTGCGCGACCGCCAGCACGACGTGGCCGGACCGCGGCGTCGGTTCCTCGATCACACCGACCGCGTCGACGAGCCGGCGCGTCCACCGCGCGCTGAACCCCGCGACCGCCTGCTCCGCCTCGACCGATCCGTCGAAGGGCACCGACAGCAGCCCGTCCACGAGCTCCTTGCTCACCTTGCGGACCGCCAGCGCGAACGCCTCGTCGCTCATCACCCAGGAGTCCTTGAAGTGCATGCGCCGGCGCAACGTCTCCAGCGACCGCCCCGGCATGCGGATCTCCGCGCTCAGCTCCGCGTCGCTCAGGCCCGCGAGGTCGAGCGCCTGGGCCTGCCACGTCCCGAGCTCGGCGGCGACCGTCGCGTGCTGCAGGACACCGACCCGGTGGAAGTCCTCCAGGTCGTGGATCGCGTAGGCGATGTCGTCGGCGGTGTCCATGACACTCGCCTCGACGGTCTGCTGCCACGACTCGATGCGTCCCTCGAACGGTTCGCGCGCCTGGCGCAGGTCGTCCATCTCCGTGACGTAGGCGGAGAACTTCGAGCTGCCGGTGCCCGGCATGTCCTCCGGCTCGGCCGCACCACGTGGCGCGACGCTCAGGTCGAGCTGCTGGTGCCGCGTCCACGGGTACTTCAGCATCGCCGCCCGCACCGCGACGGTCAGGTCGAGGCCGAGCGCCTTGGGTCCCCGCACGTCCGTCGTCGTGACGATGCGGAACGACTGCGCGTTGCCCTCGAAGCCGTCCGGCAGGCCGAACCGGTGTCGAGCCAACCTGTCCAGCACCTGTTCGCCGAGGTGCCCGAACGGCGGGTGTCCCAGATCGTGGGCGAGGGCCGCCGCCTCCACGACGTCGGGATCGCACCCCCCGAGCTTCTCCAGCACCGCGGTGAGCTCAGGGCGGTTCGTGAGCCGCTCCGCGATGGCCCGTGCCGCCTGGGCGACCTTGAGGCTGTGGGTGAGCCGGTTGTGCACGAGCAGGCCGGACCCGGTGGAGCTGACGACCTGGGTCACGCCGCCGAGGCGCGCGAAGAACGGTGAGCTCGCGACCCTGTCGCGGTCGACGCGGAACGGGTTCGTGGCGAGGTCGGCGGTACGCCCGACGCCGGCGGACCGGCGGGCGATGCGGTGCTCGTTGTGCATGGCGAAGAAGGTATACCGCCAACCCCCAACACCCCTTGAGGGCACACGCACGACAACGTGAAAAAGCCCTGCGGGGAGCGCTTGTGGCGCTCAACCCGCAGGGCAAATAAAGTTCGGCGGCGACCTACTCTCCCACACCGTAACCAGTGCAGTACCATCGGCGCAGAAGGGCTTAACTACCGGGTTCGGAATGGGACCGGG
>JASLAV010000915.1 GCA_030146905.1 Lentzea sp.
GGACATCGGCCCTGGGGACTGGTACTTCAGGGCGCACGTCTTCCAGGACCCGGTTCTGCCCGGCAGCCTCGCGCTGGGCGCCATGGCCCAACTGCTGCAGTTCCACCTGCTCCAGGACGGACCGGCCGGTGCCGGCGGCACCCGCTTCGAAACACCGGCTGCCGGCGTCGAGCTGGTCTGGGACCACCACGGTGAGGTCCTGCCCACCAGCGGCCGGGTGGTGATCGACGTGGAGATCACCGCGACGGGGTCCGACGACACCGGCCGGTTCGCCATCGCTGACGGGCGGATGTGGGCTGGCGGAATGTGCGTCTGCCAGGCACGAGGTTTGGCCGTGCGCGTGGCGAGCGGCTTCGGCACAACGACGGCGGATCGCCAGAAAAGTGAGAGCGCACTGTGAAAACCGACGCGATCAGCGAAAAGCGAGTCATGGTCCAGGGCTTGTCCACTGTGTACCTCGACGCGGGCACCGGCCCTGTTCTGCTCCTGCTGCACGGCAACATCACCAGCTTCCGCAGTTGGTACCGGATCGCCGAGGAGTTCCGGAGCACCCACCGGGTTCTGGCCGTTGCACTACCCGGATACGCCGGCACCAGCCCACAGCCGGAAGTCCGGCTCGACAACCTGATCTCCTTCGTCGGCTCCTTCCTCGACGCCCTGTCCGTCGACCGGGCGACCGTCGTCGGGCACTCCGCCGGTGGACTCATCGCGGCGACGTTCGCGCTGCAGCACCCGCAGCGCGTGACCCGGCTGGTGCTCGTGGACTCCGCCGGCCTGGGCCGCGCGGCGAACCCCTCCCTCATGGCCAGCTCCCTGCTGCCCGAATGGGCCGTGGACCTCGTGGCCGCCGCACTGGTCCTGCCCGGCAGCGCGGTCCCCCGAGCCCTGTTCAGCAGCCTGCAGTTGCGGCGCCCCTGGCGGGTGACCATCAACGAGTGGCGCGACCAGATCCGCATCACCGAGTCCCCGACTCTGATCGCCACCTCCCTCCGAACGGTGCGGATGGCCGTCGGCCCCACCGGACAGCGCAGTGACTACACCGTCACCAGGCGCCTCGGCGAGCTGTCGATGCCAACCCTGGTGATCTGGGGGCTGACCGACGACGTGTTCCCTATCTGGCAGGGAATCCGAGCAGCCAAGAGGATTCCTCGCGGGCGACTGGCCGTTCTCGTGGGCGCCGGTCACGTCGGTTACCTCGACAGCCACGTCGAGTTCATCGGGGCCCTCGGCCCTTTCGTCCGCGACGAACCCGGCGCAGCCACCGTCCCGGACGGCGCACAGCACTCCGGTGAGCGGGAGTCCTGACGATGGCAACCCACACCGACGCCATGCCGAGCACCGCGGCCCGGGATCCACGCTTCCTCGATCCGGCGTGGACCTCGAACCGCTACCTGCGCGCACTGCGTGACACCTACCTCGCCGGAGCACGGATCGCGGACCGGACAGCGGACGCTCTCCCGCTGTCACCGGCTGATCGGCGGGCCGCACGCTTCCTGACCGGCATGATCACCGACGCACTGGCACCGCCAAACCTGTTGCCGACCAATCCGGCAGCTCTGCGCAAGGCGGCACGGACACGCGGACGCAGCCTCCGGCGAGGCGCCGGGCAACTGCTGACCGACCTCCGGCACAACCGCGGTCTGCCGTCACTGGTGGACCGCCAAGCGTACAAGGTCGGCCAGGACCTGGCGAGCACGCCGGGCAGGGTCGTGTTCCGGAACCACCTCATGGAACTCATCCAGTACGAGCCACGCACCCCGACAGTCCACTCCGTCCCACTGCTGGGTTGCCCGCCATGGGTCAACAAGTTCTACATCGCCGACCTCACCCCCGGACGCAGCGTCGTGCAGTGGGCCGTCGACCACGGACACACCGTCTTCATGATCAGCTATCGGAACCCGGACGCGTCCCAGCGGGACGTCGGTTATGACGACTACCTCCGGGATTCCCTGCTCCCCGCTCTCGCCGTGGTGCGGGACATCACCGGCGCCGAGGAGGTGAACCTGTTCGGCGCCTGCCTCGGTGGCCTGATCAGCTTGATGCTCGCCGCCTGGCTGGACGACGAGCACCGGCCGCGGTTGCGGAGCATCACCGCGCTGAACACCCTCGTCGACTTCGCCGACATCACCGCCCTCACCAGCACCGGCGGCACCGGCTGGCTCCTGCGGGGACCGGGCCTGCGGCTGGTGGAAGCCCTGACCTACGCCCGAGGTGTGCTCAGCGGCCGAGATCTCGAGACGTTCTTCCGGCTGCTGCGACCGGACGAGCTGATCTGGGCACGGATGAGGGCCGGCTGGCTGATGGGGGAAGCCCCGCCCGCCTACGACGTCCTGTACTGGAACTGCGACACGTTGAACGTCCCCCACCGCGCACAGCAGTACCTGCTGCGGAACCTGTGCCTGGAAAACTCCTTCGCCAGGGGAACCGCCGAGATCGCCGGGCGGCGGCTGCGCCTCGACCGGGTCACCCAGGACGTCTTCCTGGTCGCCGCACGCGACGACCACCTCGTGCCCTGGACGTCGGCCTACCGGACCGTGCCGCTGCTGCCAGGAGATGTGCGCTTCCACCTAGCTTCCGGCGGCCACATCGCCGCGATCGTCGCCCCTCCGGACTCCGGGTCGAGTTACTGGACCGGTGGACGGCCAGACCTCGACGAGGCGGCCGAGTGGCTGGCCGGTGCCACCGAGCACCACGACACCTGGTGGCAGTCGTGGGCTCGCTGGCTCGCCGAGCGATCGGGCCCCCAGCGCACGCCCCCGCCACTCGGCAGTGACCGCCATCCGGCCACGGACCCCGCCCCCGGCTCGTACGTCCTGACCTGAGCCCGCACACCGCCGTCCGGCATCCGCCCGGCCGGCTCGACCACGGAGGTATCCGATGTCCGCGCGCCGCCCGGTCCGCATCGCCAGCTTCTCCGGCGGTATGGGTGACAGGTTCTCCGCTTTCCACGACGCGGTCCACGGTGAACCCGTCGACGTGCTGATCGGCGACTCGATGACCGAGTTCGTCGAGTCGATGGTGGCCGCCCGCTTCCTCGACGACCTGGAGAAGCAACGCCAGTTCTTCTCCCCGCAGTTCGCGGCACAACTCCTCCCGGAGTTGCCCGCGCTGGCCGACAAGAAGCTGAAGGTCGTGACCAACGCCGGTGTGCACAACCCCCTCGGGCTGGCGGAGAAGATCCGTCAGGCGGTGCAGGCGGGTGGTCTGGACCTGCGCGTCGCCGCTGTCACCGGCGACGACCTTTTCGAGGAGGTCGACCGGCTGGTCGCCGAAGGACAACTGGTCAACACCGACACCGGCGAGTCCCTGGACGTCAGCGAGCGGCGTCTGCTGGCGGCTGACGCTTACCTGGGAGCCTGGGGCATCAAGGCGGCACTGGACGCGGGCGCCGACATCGTCATCACCGGTCGTGTCGCCGACGCCTCCCTGATCAGCGGTGTGGCCGCCTGGTGGCACGGGTGGGAACGCGACGAGCTGGACAAGATCGCCGGCGCGATCGCCGCCGGGCACATCATCGAGTGCGGTGCACAGGCCACCGGTGGCAACTTCTCCGGCTTCACCACGGTGCCCGGCAACACCGTCCTGGGGTTTCCCATCGCCGAGATCGCCGACGACGGTGACTGCGTCATCACCAAAAGGGCGAACGAGGGCGGCACCGTCACCGTTGACACGGTCACCGCCCAACTGGTCTACGAGATCCAAGGGCCTCGGTACCTCAACCCCGACGTCACCTGGCACACCGACTCGGTGACGGTCACACAAGAAGGACCGGACCGGGTACGTGTGACCGGCGCGAAGGGCAGCGCCCCCGTCGAGACCACCAGGGTGGGAATCCACTTGCACACCGGTTATCGCGGGTCGATGTGGTACTTCCCCACCGGACTGCAGATCGAAGAGAAGGTGGCGATGCTCCGGCGGCAGGCCGAGATCGCCGCCCAGGAGAACAAGGTGGAAAAGCTGTGGCTGATGGTCTGCGGCCGGGCCGCCGACGATCCGGCGGACCAGTGGCAGGCCACCGTCCCGGTGAAGGTGACCGTCGCCGCGGCCACCGCCGCGCACGTCGAAGGTTTCCTCACCCAGCTCAACTCCTTCTTCCTGGGCGGCTTCCCCGGCTTCTACATCGAGGTCACCGACATGTTTCCCAGCGTCCAGGCCCGTGTCGACTACTGGCCCGGTTTGCTCCGCCAGGACAGCCTGCGGCACCAGGCACACCTGCCCGACGGCCAAGTGGTGGACATCCCTCCCCCGTCCAGCGCGCGACCCTACGGCGGGCAGCCGGCTGGCACCCGCACACCACCGGCCGACCTGGGGTCCTTCGGGCAGACTGTCCGGCGTCCGCTCGGCGACGTCGTGCACGCGCGGGTCGGAGACAAGGCGGGCAACGCCAACCTCGGCTTCTGGGTGAGCCAGGACGACGCTTACCCCTGGCTGCTGTCCTTCCTCACCGTCGACCGGCTCACCGAGCTGCTCGCGAGCCCCAAGGTGATCACCATCGAACGCTATGAGCTTCCGAAACTCCGCGGTCTCTGCTTCGT
>JASLAV010000929.1 GCA_030146905.1 Lentzea sp.
CATCAACGTTGGGCAGAAGGACTCGGTCGGCTGCCCACAACCGGTGTTCTTTGGGAACAGAGTAACGCGATACGATGTACCTGACCGCATCAAGAGCAGTTTGACGATCGAGCAAGCACTGCGAGAGCTCGTCCCGCTCGACCGGCTCCCCGGTTATCAACGACCGGGGCTGCAGGCTCCACCATGAACACAGTATAATCTTGGTCGCCGCTTCATTGCTCCTGAACCGGCGGAGGTTGGGCAGAGCAGCATTCGGACGGTCGACCAGGCCGAACAGCTCGTCGATTGACCCCGAGAGGTCTTCAGGCTTTACAGCGTAGTTCAGGAAACGAATCGCCCCGGTCGTGCTCCCGCGAAAAACTTCCGGTCCGACGACGGCGGCGCGCCAGAACCAGCGGCGCAGTAGTTGCAGGTTACGCGGACTGGGGTTCTCATGATGCGCGAACAATCGAGTGAGAACCACCAACAGGTGCCTGTACGGCAACATGCTGAAGTGCGGCACTCCGGCCTCGCCCTGCAAGAAGAGCACTGCGCGGCGCATGGCTTCCTCGCCCATGGCGTAAGCCGTGTCTCGATCCTCGTCGGGAAATTCGATGATCGCCCGGCCCGGCTGATGCCCCCTCCGCGAGAGCCCGACTTTTTCTTCATCGCCGAACTCGTTCCGGATCTCACGCTTGACATCGGGCCCTCGGCGAGCCAGTACCGCTTGAAGGACCGTGTCGTTGTCGATCAGTCCGAAACCCAGGTCGTCGTCGATGTTCTGCGCAATTCGATCGAGCGTCGAAGTCGTGTCCTTGACGGCTTCGTCACCGGGGAAGAGGCCGGAGAAGATCTCCGCTCGACTCAACCGTTTGCCGTAGTTGTTCATGCGGTCGAAGATGTCCTGCAACACGCGCGGGTCCTTCTGGACCACTTCGTATGCCGGAATCTTGAACTGACGCAGGGTTCTGGTGATTTCGTTGGCGCGTTCAACCAGGTGAGCGACTTCCGGATGACTGGAGAACCACTTCAGAACCATGGTCAGGTTGAATATCACCGGAAGGGGGATGACCGTTGACTCTTCGATCGGCGGCAGTGGGATGAACTGCTCCGCTTTGAGGTCGTAGGCCAAGGCGAAGCGTGGATCACGCGGGCCTTCCGGGTGCAGCGCATTGGCCAAGCTGATGATGCGCTGCTGACCGTCCACCACCCACAGGGCTTCCTTGGTTTCGGATGCATGGAATCTCAACGCGCCGAGTTGCAATTCCTCGTCAGGCGCGGGTCGACGCCAGAGGAGCAACGAACCCACCGGGTATCCGCGAACAATGCTGTCGAACAAGCGGATGACGTCGCCGCGCTGCCACCGCAACGGCCTTTGGAAGTGGGGAATCCTGATCCGCCCCGTCCAGGCCAGCTCGGTCAGTTCCTCCAGCTCAAGAGTAGTCGCCTTCGGCCGAGTATCAAGTCCCGCTCCCACATCACACCTCTCTCTTCGATCCGACCAAGAGTTGCAGCTGAAACACAGGATGTCACATGATATTCGCCGGTTCCCGCAGCGAGCACTTCCCGAGCCGGGATGGCACGGCTTTGCATCGTGGCGACAAGATTACCGCATCGTGTAGTTGCATCATCGAGGTAATCGTTCCCCATCGACTCGACAAGCGACCACCGCAGCGCATCGGACTACACCCCGCCATCCTCAATCCCTCGCCTGAGGCTACGGGGTGCGGGCCCCGGTCCACCGGCAGGTACCGTCGGGCGACGTGTCTCCGCTGCGGCAGCTCCTGCGCACCAAGCCCGTCGAACTGATCACCGACGAGAGCGCGCGCACGACGCTGCGCCGCAGCTTGGGCCTGTTGCCCCTGGTCGCCCTCTCCGTCGGCGCGACGCTGGGCACGGGGATCTTCGTCGTCCTCGGCCAGGCCGCGCCGGTCGCGGGTGCGGCGGTCACCGTGTCGTTCGCCCTGGCGGGGTTGGCCGCGTTGTTCTCCGCGCTGTCCTACGCCGAGCTGGCGGGCGCGGTGCCGGTGTCCGGGTCGGCCTACTCCTACACCTACGCCACGCTGGGCGAGCTGGTCGCGTGGGTCTGCGGGTGGTGCCTGCTGCTGGAGTACGGCGTGTCGGTGGCGGCGGTCGCCGTCGGCTGGAGCGGGTACCTCAACGCGTTCCTCGACGCCACGCTCGGGTTCCAGCTGCCCGCGGCGATCTCCGGCGAGGTGGTGAACCTGCCCGCGGCGGTGGTCGTGCTGCTGGCGACGGCCGTGCTGCTCGGCGGCGTGAAGGAGAGCGCCGCGGTCACCACCGTCACCACGCTGCTCAAGGTCGCGGTGCTGGTGTTCTTCGTGGTGGTGGCGGTGTTCGGGTTCCGGAGCGGGAACCTGGCGCCGTTCGCGCCGGCCGGGGTCGCGGGCATCACGGGCGCGGCTTCGCTGGTGTTCTTCTCGTTCATCGGGTTCGACGCCGCCTCCACGGCCGGTGAGGAGGCGCGCGACCCGCGACGGGACCTGCCCCGGGCCATCGTGATCTCGCTGGCCGTCGTCACCGTCGTGTACGTGCTGGTGGCGTTCACGGCCGTGGGCGCGGTGGGCGCGGACGCGCTGGCCGGCTCCGACGCCTCGCTGGCCGCCGTCCTGCGGCAGGTCACGGGCTCAGGGTGGCCCGCGACCGTCCTGTCGGCGGGAGCGGTGGTCGCCATCGCGTCCGTGGTGCTGACCGTCCTCTACGGACAAACGCGGGTGCTGGTGGCCATGGCGCGGGACGGCCTGGTGCCGAAGGTGTTCGCCCGGCTCGGCGCGAAGCGGGTGCCGACGGCGAACACGGTGCTGGTGGGCGCGGTGGTCGCGGTCCTGGCCGCGCTGGTTCCGCTCGGGCAGTTGGCGGAGGCGACGAGCATCGGGACGCTGGTGGCGTTCAGCCTGGTCAACGTGGGCGTGCTGGTGCTGCGGCGCACCCGGACGGACCTGCCGCGCGGTTTCCGCACGCCGTGGGTGCCGGTGGTGCCGCTGCTGGGGCTGGGCA
>JASLAV010000933.1 GCA_030146905.1 Lentzea sp.
TCCGGTCGTGAACTGCGATCCTCGTGTGCGGAATTCCGTTCGGGAGACGCTGATCTCGCTGACCGAGCACGCGAAGCTGGATCGGTGGCGGCGGCGGCCTGGGCCCGACGAGACCACGCCTCTCGCGCCTGTTTGCTGATGTTGTCGTGGTGAGCTGACTCTTTCTTGGCTGAGGGCCTCTTCCCTGGATGGGGAGGGGCCTTTTGGCTTGTTGTGGGGCGATTCGGTTGTTGGGGGCGGCCCTTTCGGGGGTGGGTCACGTTCCAGCGGAGGGGTCGTCTTGGGCCGTGCGAGTTGCGTTCCAGCGTGGCTGGTCAGGCGGCGGACGAGGTGTGGGGGTTCATCGCCGCTTCGCGTCGATAACGCGGGGGGATTACCGGCTCAGGGCGGTTCAGAGGGAAGACGGCTCGCTTCGCATCGCCCTTGGGCGTTCCCGGCAGCCCACCGCGCCTGGCGCGTGCGCCGGTTGACAAGATCGCTACGATGATTTCAGTGTCGACCGAAAGGAATCACTGATGAGCGTGGGCAGGGAAACCCGGCTGTCGGCGTGGATCGAGCGGTTCGCCGCCCACTTCGCCGAGGAGGGCATTCCGCTCATCGGCGGGCGCATCCTGGGGTATTTGCTGGTCTGTCAGCCGGTGGAGCGCACGGCCGCGGAGTTGTCCCAGGAGCTCGAGGCCAGTAGCGGGTCCATCAGCACCAACCTCAAGTACCTGGTCAACGTCGGCCTCGTGTCCAAGCGGACCCGGCGTGGCAGGCAGGCCGCCGAGTACCGGATCAACGAGAAGGCCTGGTCCGAGTTCGTCCAGCGCAAGCTCCACGCCATCGCGAGTGTGCAGGTGCTGACCGACGACGGCATGCGGTTGCTCAGTGGTGATCCGGAGCGTGCGATGCGGTTGAGGACCGTGCACCACCTCTACGGTTGGCTCTCGGAGGAACTTCCCGCTTTGTGGGAGCGCAGGCCCGCGTCGCCGAAGTAGCGTGGGTGGCATGTGGCACCCGTTCCACGACGACGTCGAGTACTACGAGGAGCGTGCCAGGGGACTGCTCGCCTCCGCGTGGGACGGTGTGCCCGGTGCTCTCGAAGTGTTCGACGACGTGCCGCTGACCGAGGAGGGCGCGCACATCGTGCTCGCCCAGGCCCACGGGTGTGAGGACTGGAAGGCGCTCGAGGCCCACATTCGCAGGCCACGGCCCTTCGCGCGCGCTCACCAGGCCATCGAGATGCAGGACGCCGGTGAGCTCAAGGCGATCATCACGCGTGATCCTTGGCTCGTGAAGGCCAGCGGTACCAACGGCAACGACCTGCTCGGGCTCTCCGCCGCCAAGCGTGACGAGCGGCTGGTCGAGGTGTTGCTCAACGACGGTGCCGACGTCGACCACCAGAACGTCCACGGCTGGACCGCGTTGCACCAGGCTGCCTACTCGAACCTCCCTCGCATGGCCGAGCTCCTGCTGGGCAAGGGAGCCCGGCCGGACCTGGAGGCGCGTGGCGAGGGTGGCACGCCGCTCACCGTCGCGTTGTTCTGGGGCAACAGGGACGCTGCCGAGCTCCTGGCGCGGTACGGGGTGCACCCGCCCAACCTGCGCACGGCGGCCGGTCTGGGGGATCTGGGCCTTGCCACCGAGCCGGAGGCCAAGCGCGGGTACTACCGGCCGCACAGCGGGTTCCCGCGGTGGTGGCCGACGAACGACCCGCAGGAGGTGCTCGACGAGGCGTTGTCGTGGGCCGCCCGCAACGACCGCGTCGAGGTGTTCGGCGACCTGCTCAAACGCGGTGCCAGGATCGACGCGGACGTCTACCGCGGCACTGCGCTCGCGTGGGCCGCGTACCGGGGGCTGGAGAACGCCACCCGCGTGTTGCTGGACCTGGGTGCGAACCCCAACCAGCGCACGGGTTTCGGCGGGCCGATGCACGGCGAGGGTGTGACGGCGCTGCACCTCGCGGCCGAGTGCGGGCACCTGGCGGTCATCCGGACCCTGCTCGACGCGGGCGCCGACAGGACCATCACCGACGCGAACTTCGAGGCGACACCGGCAAGCTGGGCCCGGCACAACGACCGGGGTGAGGCTCAGGCCTTGCTGAGCGCCTGATCGTCGGAGGCGGGCAGTTCGACCTCGTGCGTGCGCTCACGCGACGACGTCCAGAGCATTGCCGTGGCGACGACGACCGCGCCCGCGCCCAGCACGTGCAGTGACACGAGCACCTCCGGCACGCCGGTCCAGTACTGGATCATGCCCAGGGCGCCCTGGGCGAGCACGACGCCGACCAGCACCCAGTAGGCCTTGGTGCGCACGAAGAAGCCCATCGCGATGAGCATGCCCAGGAACAGGAACAGCAGGTCCGCGTGGATCTGGGCCAGGGTCGGCACCGGCACGTCCAGGCGCGGCGTCGCGGAGTCACCCGCGTGCGGCCCGGCGGCGGTGACGAACGTGCCCGCGATCAGCAGCGCGTACATGACGACCGCCATGACGACCTGCAGTCCGCGCGCCCCGGCCGGCACGAGCCAGCGGGCAGGGCCGTCGCCCTCGCTCAGGGAGCGCAGGAGCAGCACGGCGAACCACACCAGCACCATCGAGACCATGAAGTGGACCGAGACGCTCCACCACACCAGGCCGAGCCGGACCGTCGCGCCACCGATGACGGCCTGCGCGAGCACACCGCCGACCTGGATGGCGGCGAGCGTGATCACCCGGCGGCGGCGCGGCTTGTTCAGCACCGCGGCGACCAGGCACAGGCCGGTGATGATGCCGATGACGCCGAACAGCGTCCGGTTGCCGAACTCGACCCACTGGTGCAGCGCGGCGACGTCGGGGTGCTCGACCGGGACGATGCTGCCGGGGACGCACTCCGGCCACGTCGGGCAGCCGAGCCCGGAGCCGGTGACGCGCACGATGGACCCGGTGACCGCGATACCGCCCTGCGCGATGATGGCGGCGATCGCAAGGGCGCGTTGCAGTGGAACGATGAAAGCGGTCAATCGAGACACGCCGACGATGGTAGGCCGCGTCAGGTGAGGCGAGTCGTCCGGGTCGCCAGAGCACCGGCCACAACACCCCAGGCCACGAGCACCGCGACGGGGCCCGCACCGGGTGCGGTGCCGTGCACCACAGAGGTTTCCAGCGCCTGGGCCAGTGCCGCGGACGGCAGCAGGTGCACGAACCCGACCGGCACGGACAGCGCCACGCCGCCGACCATCAGCAGCACGAACCAGATGATGTTCGCCAGCGCCAGCACGACGTCGGCCCGCAGCGAACCGCCCAGCAGCACGCCCAGCGCGCCGAACGTGAGCGTGCCCAGGACGATCAGCAGCACCACCCACGGCAGGCCCGAGAGCGGGAAGCGCCAGCCGAGGACGAGCGACGTG
>JASLAV010000970.1 GCA_030146905.1 Lentzea sp.
GCGGCGACGGCGAGCGCGATGCCGTCGGCGGCGAGGGTGTCGCTGAGCCGGTGCCACTTCGCGGTGAGCGTGTACTGGCCGATCGCGGTGGCCCACGGCAGCACGAAGAACAGCACCACACCGCGCCACTTCCACGGAACCACGATGACCGCCGCGAACAGCACGGTCATCGCGATCGTCGTGTGTCCACTCGGGAGGCTGTTGTGCGCGTAGTCGCCGGTGACCTCGACGAGTGCGGGGCGCGGCAGGACGAACCGCTTGAGCACCTGCACCACGAGCTGACCGGCGACGATCACGCCCACCGCCGCGACGGTGAGGTCCCACCGCTTCCTGAGCACTCCCACGAGCGCCACCACCAACACGGCCGCCGCCAACGAGTAGACGGTGATCTCGCCGAGCGCGGCCCAGGCCGCGTTTGTCTCGGACACGTCGTCTTGGTCGGCGCCGCGCAGCGCCGCGTTCTCGATGGTCTGCCCGGTCTTCGTGAGCACCGCGAGCACGTACACGACCGCCGCGAGGACGAACCCTGCCGCCGCGACCACCGGCCACCGTCGAAAGTTCACACGCCGGAGTGTGCCGCCGTTCGGCCTAACGCACCGACTGAAGATCAATCCGGTGCAGCACGGCGGTGATCGCGAGGTCCACAGTGCACTCGAACTCGGCCTCGCGGTCGAACTCGGCGAGGTGCGGCGCCGTCGCCACCACGGCGGGCAGCCCGGAGCCCTCCAGCACCGCCCGGCGCGCCCCGTCGTCACCGCCGAACGACGGCGCCGCCGACACCTCGCGCAGCAGCGTGCCGATCAGCGTCGCGAGCAGCATCCGCAGCAGGTGCACGGCCTCGTCCGGTGGCGCACCGGCTGCCAGCAGCACCGCCAGCACCGCGTTCACGGGCGCGAGCCCCTCCAGCGACGACAGCTGACGGGTCAGCACGAGCGGAGCGGCGGCGGGGTGGACGAGCGCACGATCGCGGAAGGCCTTGGCGATGGCCCGCAGGTCGCGGCGCGCGTCACCGGTGGGCGCCGGCAGGACCAGCCCGCCCAGCAGGTGCTCGGTGACGGCGTCGAGCAGCCCGTCCTTGCCGTCGACGTGGTTGTAGAGGCTCTTCGCGTCCACCCCGAGCGCCCGCGCCACGGAGCGCATGCCGACGCCGGCCACGCCCTCGTCGTCGATCACCCGCAGCGTCGCCGCGACGATCGACTCGCGGGACAGCAGCGGGGTGCGCGGGCGGCCTCTGCGGGTCTCGGTCATCCCGTCATTGTGCCTTGCAGATATCCACACCGTGGGTTTAACCTCACCCCAATAACCCACACTGTGGGTATTGGAGGGGTGATGCGCTTCCCGTGGGGAACGACCGACGCGGCCGACCTGCCGACGATCGGGACCGAGATCGACACGCTGGCCGGCATGGACGTCGACGGAGGACCGGGTGCCCGGCTGCGCGTCGCCCGCGAGCGCGGCGAGGCGTTCCGGCGGGAGTTCGCCACGACCGGGACGCCGGACTCCATCGTCACGCGTGACCTGGTGACGCTGCCGTACCCGACCCGGTTCGGGCTGTTCAGGGCGTCACGGGCGATCGCGCCGTTCCTGTCGATCACCAACAGGATGCTGGTGATCAGGTGGCACGAGGACGGCCGGGAACGGGTGCTGCTGTTCGAGCCGAGCGACCACGAGCGCGGCCGGTACACGCCGTACTTCGAGGACCTCTCCAGCAGGACGCCCGGAGTGGTCGAACGCCGCGTGGCCAAGGTCCACGGCACGGTGCCCGGTCACCTCGGCCAGCTCGGGATCGCGCCCTCGCAGGTCGACTACCTGATGTTCGACCACCTGCACACCCAGGACCTGCGGCGCTGGATCGGCACCTCGGACAGCGCGGGCCTGTTCCCCCACGCCAAGGTGATCGTGCAGCGCGACGAGCTGGCCGCGATGGCCGAGCTGCACCCGTTGCAGAAACCCTGGTACCAGCCGTCGGCCTACGCGGACGTGCCGGCGGAGGCGTTCCTGCCGATCGACGGCTCGGTCGTGCTGGGTCCGGGCGTCGCGGTGATCAAGACGCCGGGGCACGTGTTCGGCAACCAGAGCCTCGTGGTCAACACCTCGACCGGCATCTGGGTCAGCAGTGAGAACGTCATCGCCGCCGAGGCCCTCACACCGGAGCACTCCAAGCTGCCCGGCCTCGCCTCGTGGTCGCGGCGGTGGCAGCAGGAGGTGGTGCTCAACGCGAACACCGTCGAGACCACCGCCGACCAGTACAACTCGATCGTCCTGGAGAAGACGCTCGCCGACCGCAGCCAGGCCGACCCGCGGTTCGTGCAGTTCTTCCCCTCCAGCGAACTCACCGGCGCCTGGACGAACCCCGGCACCACGCCGACGTTCAGCCACGGCCGCATCGTCCACTGAGGAGTTTTGATGTCATCCCGCTTCGTGCTGCCTTCCGAAGAAGTCCTGCGCGCCCGCGAGAAGCTCGTACTGGACCACTTCCGCGACGAGGTGGCGCACGACTGGGACGCCACGCTGTCGACGTTCCCGCACCCGCACTACGAGATCATCGCCCAGATGGTCGTCCACGACGGCGACAGCGCGGTGCGGCAGTACTACGCCGACACGCGGGTGGCGTTCCCCGACCAGCACCACGAGCTGATCTCGTTCCGGCACAGCGTCGACGCCGTGATCGTCGAGTTCTGGCTGATCGGCACGCACCTCGGCCCGCTGGGCAAGATCCCGGCGACCGGCGGCACGCACCGCACGCGCATGAGCGCGTACTTCATCTTCGACTCGGACGAGAACCTCGTCACCGAGCGGATCTACTTCGACCAGCTCTCGGTGCTCAAGCAGGTGATCGGCGGGATCGACCGCAAGAAGCCGAGCGGGCTGGCCAAGCTGCTGCAGGTGCTGCGCGGGATGCTCGCGATGTCGGGCAGCAAGCCGGATCCCCGCCTGACGACCACGACTCCCCCGGCGCTGGACGACTAGAGCCGGATCAGTTTCCGTTCCACGGCGGTCGTCACGGCCGCCGTGCGGGTCTCCACGCCGAGCTTCGTGAAGATCCGCACCAGGTGGGTCTTCACGGTGGACTGGCTGATGAACAGCTCCTTCGCGATGTCCCGGTTGGCGAGGCCCCTGGCGAGGCACTCGAGGATCTGGATCTCGCGCTTGCTGACCTTCGGGGCCGGGTCGCGGACCTG
>JASLAV010000999.1 GCA_030146905.1 Lentzea sp.
AGAACTACGACCGCAAGTTCGACCGGATGACGCACGATGACGACGAGGAGCTGTTCGAGGCCTGGAAGCAGGGGCGCACCGGCTACCCGATCGTCGACGCCGGCATGCGGCAGCTGCTGCAGGAAGGATTCATGCACAACCGGGTGCGCATGATCACGGCGAGCTTCCTGGTCAAGGACCTGCACCTGCCGTGGTGGTGGGGCGCGCGGCACTTCATGGAGCACCTCGTCGACGGCGACCTCGCGTCGAACCAGCACAACTGGCAGTGGGTCGCGGGCTGCGGCACCGACGCCGCGCCGTTCTTCCGGATCTTCAACCCGGTCACGCAGGCCAAGAAGTTCGACCCGGACGGCGCGTACGTCCGCAGGTACGCGCCGGACTCGCCGGAGATCACGCCGATCGTGGACCACGCGGTCGAACGCCAGGTGGCGCTCGACCGCTACCAGGCCATCAGGTCCTGAGCGCCTCGCGGAGCTTGACGCGGGCGCCGGTCCTCAGCACGGCGTTCGCGTAGACCTTGCCGCCCAGCCAGGTGATCGCCGCGATGGCCACCAGGGCCAGCACTACCGCGAGCACCACCTGCCACGCGGGAGCGACGCCGAGCGCCATCCGCCCCGGCATCAGGATCGGGGCGAACGGCGGCAGCAGCGACAGCACGGTGACCGCGGTGCCGGAGGGGTTGCCGATCATCAGGTTGATGCCCGCCACGAACGCCACGATGATCGTCATGCTGATCGGCGTCAGCACCGACTGCAGCTCCTCCTGCCGCGACACCAGCGACGCGGCGGCAGCGAACACCGTGGCGTACAGGAAGAAGCCGAGCAGGTACCAGAGCACGCCCGTCAGCAACGCGGCTCCGCCCACCGCGCCGACGTCGACAACGCCGAACGCCGAGGAGAGCACCAGGCCGACCGTCGAGATCACCAGCAGCTGCAGCAGGCCGACCGCGCCGAGCCCGATCACCTTGCCCAGCAACAACTGCCACGGCCGCACCGTCGCGAGCAGGATCTCCACGACCCGGCTGGACTTCTCCTCGACCACGCCCTGCGCGACCATCGTGCCGTAGACCAGCAGCGAGTAGTACAGCAGCGCGGCCACGATCAACCCGATCGCGAGGCGCTGACCTCGTTGCGGGTCAACGGGTTCCAGCGCCGTGATGTCCACGCTGACGTTCGCGAGGTTCTGCGCGACCTGCTGCGGGGTGATGCCCGCCTCGGCGAGCTGCGCGACCAGCACCTGCTGGCGCAGCACGTCGTTCAGCGTCGTCGTCAGCACCTCGTCGCCGGAGCCCTTGACGATCATCTTCAACGCCGGTGGCGCACCCGTCACCAGTGCGTCGAGCGAGCCGTCGCGGACCTGCTGCTCGGCGTCGGGCACGGTCGTGACGTCCCGCGTCTCGACCTCGATGCCGAACGACATCGCCTTCTCCCGCAACGGGTCCGCGAGCTGCGTCGCCTGTCCGGAGAGCCCGACGACGCTGCGCTGCTGGTCGTCGAACAGGACCGACTGCAGCACCACGTACCCGGCGAGCACGGCGATGATCACCGCGGTGCCGATGAGGAACGACCTGGTGCGCACCTTGGTGACGAACTCGCGCCTCGCCACCAGTGAGACGGCTCGGGACGACGTCATGAGTTCCTGCTCTCGGTGGTCACGACGTTGCGGAAGAGCTCGGTGAGCGACGGGCGCTGGCGGGAGAACTCGTGCACGGGGCCCGCGGCGAGCGCGGCGTGCAGGACGACCTGGTCGTCGACGCCGTCGGCGAGCTCGAGCACGCAGCGCGTCCCGTTCTTCTCGATCACCCGCACACCGCTCAGCGTCGCAGCCCAGTCGGTGGTCGGCGATTCGACGACGAGACGTGGTGTCCCGCCGGAACGGAGTTCACCCACCGTTCCGCTCGCGACCATCGAACCGGCGCTCACGATGCCGACCCGGTCGCAAAGCCGTTCCACCAGGTCGAGCTGGTGGCTCGAGAACACCACGGGCACCCCCGCCGACGCCTTCTCGCGCAGGACCTGGCTCATCACGTCCACCGCGACCGGGTCCAGGCCGGAGAACGGCTCGTCGAGCACCAGCACGTCCGGCTCGTGCACCAGTGCGGCGGCGAGCTGGACGCGCTGCTGGTTGCCGAGGCTCAGGCGCTGCACCTCGTCCGTGCGGCGGTCGCGCAGCCCCAGGCGGGCGATCCAGTTCTCCGCGCTCGTGTGGGCCTCGTTCGTGCCCATGCCGTGCAGCTCCGCCAGGTAGACGAGCTGGTCGAGCACCTTCATCCGCGGGTAGAGCCCGCGCTCCTCCGGCATGTAACCGATCCGGCGGCGCGTGTCGAGGTCGACCGCTCTGCCGTTCCACCGCACCTCGCCGGAGTCGGCCGCGAGCACGCCCAGCGCGATGCGCATGGTCGTGGTCTTCCCGGCGCCGTTGCTGCCGACGAATCCGAAGAGCTCGCCCGCGCGCACGTCGAAGGACATGTCCCGCAGGGCGACGACCTCCCCGTAGCGCTTGGAGATCCCGTCGATCTCCAGCACTCCCTCAGGCACGGTGAACCCCTTCGTTGCTCCGGATGGCGGTAATCGGACTGAAAGTATCGATGAGCAGGGAACGGGTGAAACGATACGGGCGTCTACGGCGAATCGAACGTACGACCAATTCACTCAACGGGGGTGACCATGCAGCCCATCGATCCCGATCAGTGGCTCAAGCAGTACGGGGCCAAGATCGAGCAGGCGAAGCAGAGCGCTGAGCAGGCCCGCGACCAGCTCGGTGGTGTGGGTGGCAGCGCCAGCTCGCCGGACGGGCTGATCACGGTGACCGTCAACGCGACGGGCGTGCTGACCGATCTGCAGATCAAGCCGGAAGCCCGCGGCATGGACCCCAGCGAGATCGCCTCCGCCGTGCTCGCGGCCTCGGCCAAGGCGCAGCGCGACGCCTCCGGCCGCGTCGTCCAGATCATGACGGACTTCGTCGGCGACAGCCCCGCGCTCGAGTTCGTGAAGGCGCAGATGCCGAACGGATACGCGGGAGACGGAACCGACGAGGAAGAACCGAAGTCGGAGTTGGAGCGCAAGGACACGCGGCCCGACGACGAGTACTTCACCAACCCGCCCGACGTCATGGCCTGAGTGCAGGAGGGGGTTAGGCATGCAGCAGCACTTCAACATCGATCTCGATGAGCTGAGATCCCACGCCGCGAACGTGGACCGGCTCATGGAACGGATGCGCAAGGCCACCGAGACGTGCGATCCAGGCGCGCTCACGACCGAGGCCTTCGGCGTCTTCCTCGGCTTCCTGGCCCAGAACGTCCTCCAGCAGGCAGGCCTGTCGCAGGACGGGCTCGGCAAGGCCGCCAACTCGCTGATGGACATGGGCCGCGGGCTCAAGGAGACCATCGAGCAGTACGAGCAGGTCGACCTCGACACCATGTTCGGCTTC
>JASLAV010000151.1 GCA_030146905.1 Lentzea sp.
GCAGGGGCAGTGACACGGTGGTGGTTCTCGTCGTGACCCAGTCCGGAGTGGACGGGAAGCTGACCGTCTGGGGCGCCAGAGCGTTGGCCTGGATGCCGGCGCTGCGGGACTCCTGGGTGGTGTAGTGCAGCGTCACGGTGCGCGTACCGCCGGCACCACCGTCGACGTTGTTGAACCTGAGGGTGCCGCCGTTGCCGAGGTAGCCGACCTTGCTTCCACCGGAACATCCGCCGCAGGCGCTGGTGACGGCGCCTCCGGACAGGGTGTTGCCCGTGTTCTCGGCCTCGTGGCTACCCGCGGTCTGGCCCGCGCCGACGGCCATCCCGCCGAGGTCGAGCCATCCGTCGGCGTTCTGGCCCGCGTTGGCGAAACGCAGCTTCTTGGCGTTGGCGTTGATCGTCTCCAACGGGTTCTTGGCCTTCATGACGAGCCGGTAGCTGCCGGTGTTCAGACCGGACAGGTCGACCGGGGCGTCGAAGTACCGGGCATGACCGAAGTCCCGGTACGTGGGGTCGGCGCCGACGCCCCAGTCGGGGAAGGCGCGGATGCGGGTGGGCATGACCTGCCGCAGGTCCCAGGAGGTGTCCCACGTCCTGACCACGTTGCCGGCCGGGTCCTTCAGACCGAGGCTGACGGTCCAGGGGTAGTAGAACGGGGCCACACCGGTGTTGTCGATCTGCACCCCCACCTTGGTGGTGCCCTGCGCGGTGTCGTGGAAGTAGGCGTTGCGGACGGTGAGGTTGTAGCCCATCAACCTCACGGCCGCGGCCACGTTGGGGTCGGCGGGGGAGTACTCCAGGCTGCGTTCGTTGATCTTCCACGTGGTGTGCTCGAGCTCGATGCACGCCTTCATGTTGTCGACAGCGCCGGAGCCCCCAGGCCAGTTGGCGAACGCGACGGACTGGATCTCGGGCCGGACCTCACCGCCCATCGAGGCCGTGATCCACCGGTTCTCCACGCCGTGTTCCAGTGCCTTCTGCAGCTGGGCCCAGGGTGCGCCGCCCATGGAGATCGGCAGCGTCACGCCTTGGCCGCCTTCGCGGTAGCAGAACGAGTCGTCGTGGTAACCGATGCGCGGCAGGCTGTCGGCGGCACCGCCCGCGTTGTCCGGGTAGCGCAGTTCCAGCCTGGTGCGGGTGAAGGCGCGGTTGTAGGTGTTGAGGATGTCGGCGGCGTTCGCGTCGGTGGGCATGTAGTTGGGATAGGTGTCGCCCGAGGTGTCGGTGTCGTAGGGCCAGGTGTGCCACTCACCCCACAGGCCGATCAGTCCCAGGTGGATGTACCCGAGCCGGGGGTCGCCGTCGTAGCGCGCGCCGAACGCGGTGATGAAGTTCTTGAGCCCGGTCATCAGGAACGGGTTGTCGTAGTCCGGGCTCGTGACGTCCCAGTAGGCGTTGTGCCGCATGGCGACCTGCCCGTTGAAGCACGCCGGGACGGCATTGCCGGGATGGGTGCCGGTGCCCCCGCCCGGATACTCCATGTACAGGCGGATCGCCGCGTGGTTACCGGCCGCCGCGATGGTGTCGAGCGCGTTGTCCACGATGCTCCAGTTGTAGCTGGAGCAGTTGTTCGGGTCCGTCATGACCTCGGACAGGCCGAAGTAGGCCCAGGTCAGCGAGAGCGGGTAGCCGGCGTTCGGGTCGGTGCCCGGCTGGAGGAACCGGGCGAACCCCTTGAGCGGGTTGTCCAGCGGTGCGTTGGCGGTCGCGAGGGCGTGGGCGGGCAGGCTCGGATCCGGGGCAGGGCCGGGCGCCGGGCGATCCGGCACGCCCTGCGCGGACACGTCCGCGGCATGGGTGAGCCCGGGCATCGCGGTGGGAAGAAGGGCGACAGCCGCGGCGCACAGAGCGGCCACCAACCTCCTGCGTTTGGATGTTGCTGTGGACATGGCGCGAACCTCCAGGGGGACGAGGAGAGTTGCTGGGGCCAAATAGTTACGCTTGAGGATTGACAAAGTTTCACTATTCCTCATCAATATGTAGCAACAGTGCCCCACTGGCAAGAGGTGAGGCGCAAAGGTCCTGATGCGGAGGCGTGTTCATGGGCGCCAGCAAGACTGCGACGCCGCGGCGACGTGATGATCGCAAAGTGGCGTGGCTGTTCCTGGCACCGGTGCTGGTGGGCTTTGCGCTGTTCTACGCCTACCCGACCGTGCTGGGCGTCTACTACTCGCTCACCGACTACGGCCTGTTGACCGCGCCGAACCTCGTCGGCGCGGAGAACTACCGCGACCTCGTGGACGACGACAAGTTCTGGAACGCGCTCAAGGTCACCGGCTACTACGTCGTGCTGAACATCGTCTCGCAGACCGTGCTGGCACTCGCCCTGGCCACGTTGATGCACCGCCTGACCCAGTCGGTGGCGGTGCGCGCGATGCTTCTGGTGCCCTGGCTGGTACCCAACGTCACCGTGGGCCTGCTGTGGATGTGGATGCTCGACGCCAACATCGGCTTCGTCAACCACATCCTGCGCGCGGTGGGTCTGGGCACCACCGGCTTCCTCACCTCGCCGACGTGGGCGATGCCCACCATCGCGGGCATCAACACCTGGGCCTACACCGGCTACACGGCTCTGCTGCTCTACGCGGGCATGCTGCAGATCCCCCGGTATCTGTACGAGAGCGCCTCTTTGGACGGTGCCGGCGAGTGGCGGATGTTCACCCGCATCACCCTGCCGCTGCTGCGCCCGGTGCTGGCCCTGGTGCTGGTGGTCTCCCTGATCGGCTCGTTCCAGATCTTCGACACCGTCGCGGTGACGATCAGGAACACCCCGGCCGGCGCTACCAGGGTCATCTATTACTACATCTACGAACAGGCGTTCACGAACTTCCGCATGGGCTACGCCTCCGCCATCGCCGTGGTGCTCGCCTTGCTGCTCGGGGTGCTGACCGTCGTGCAGATGCGACTCCTGCGCGCTTCCCGCTCGGATCTGGCATGAGGAGAGTGCCCATGACGTCCGCTCGCGCCCGGATCCCGCTCGCTCAGATCCCACTGGGCCGGATCGCCGCCTGGGCATTGCTGGCCTTGGCCGCGGTGGCCACGGTTTTCCCGTTCTACTGGATGGTGCGCACCGCGCTCACCCCTGCGGCGGACCTGTACTCGGACGGCGTCGGCCTGCTGCCGGAGAACCCCACGATGATCAACTTCCTCCGGGTGCTCGGGATGACGAGCCTGCAGGAATCGCGGGAGGCCGGCGGTTCCGGGGCCAAGGTGGACTTCCTGCGCTACCTGCTCAACTCGTTCGTCTACTGCGGACTGATCACGGTCGTGCAGACGCTGTGCTGTGCGATGGCCGGCTACGCCTTCGCCCGGCTCCGATTTCCCGGCAGGGACCTGGTTTTCGGTTTGCTGGTCGCGGCGCTCATGGTGCCTCCGATCTTCACCCTGCTGCCCAACTTCGTGCTCGTGAAGAACCTCGGCTGGCTGAACACCTTCGCGGGCATGGTCGCCCCGACGGTGCTCATGACCCCGTTCGCGGTGTTCTTCCTGCGCCAGTTCTTCCTGTCGATCCCCCGCGAGATCGAGGAAGCGGCCACTTTGGACGGTGTGGGCGGCTGGGGCATGTTCTGGCGGGTCGTGCTGCCGATGAGCCGTGGCCCGTTGCTCACCATCGGGCTGACCACCGCGGTGTGGGCCTGGAAGGACTTCCTGTGGCCGTTGCTGACCGGACGTGACGAGGAGACCAGGGTGCTGACGGTCGCGCTTGGCATCTTCCTGCAGCAGTCTCCCAACACCCAGCCCGACTGGACCGGGCTGATGGCCGGTTCGACCCTGACCGTGCTGCCCGTGCTCGTGCTGCTGATCTTCCTCGGCCGTCGCCTGGTCGAGTCCCTCAACTTCACCGGCATCAAGTGAGCCGGACCGATCTGAGAGGTGGACAAATCATGCGATCCACACGTCGGCGCGCCAGCGCCCTCCTGCTCAGCCTGGCTCTCACCGTTCCCCTCGCCGCGTGCGGGAGCAGCGGCGACGGTGCCGGGGGTGCGACGACGCTGGACTACTGGCTGTGGGACGACAGGCAGCTGGCCGCCTACCAGGAGTGCGCCGACGCGTTCCACGCCGCGAACCCGGACATCACCGTCAAGATCTCGCAGACGGCCTGGAACCAGTACTGGCAGAACCTCACCACCCAGCTCGCCTCGGGCGAAGCCCCCGACGTGTGGACCAACCAGAGCACCTACTACCCGCAGTTCGCCACCCAGAACCAGCTCCTGGACGTGGAACCGTTCGTCCAGCGCGACAAGGTCGACCTGACCGCCTACCAGCAGGGCCTGAGCGACGTGTGGGTCAAGGACGGCAAGCGCTACGGACTGCCGAAGGACTGGGACACGATGGCGCTGGTGGTCAACACCGAAGCGCTCGGCAAGCAGGGCGTCGACCCCGCGCAGCTGGAGGACCTCACCTGGAACCCGGCCGACGGCGGCACGTTCGAGCAGGTGATCGCCAAGGCCACCGTCGACGCCGGCGGCCGCAACGGTCTCGACCCCGCGTTCGACAAGAACAACGTCCAGGTCTACGGGTTCCTCCCCGAGTGGGCCGACGGCGGCAACGGGCAGAACGGCTGGGGCATCCTCGCCGCGGCCAACGGGTTCAGCTACCTCGACAAGAACCCCTGGGGCACCCAGTACAAGTACGGCGACCCCAAGCTGGCCGAGACCATCGGCTGGTTCAAGCGCCTCATCGACAAGGGGTATGCGCCCCGTCTCGACGAGCAGTCCAGCGTCGCCAACTCGGAGTTGCTCCTCGCGGGCAAGGGCGCGATGTCCTTCACCGGCTCGTGGACCATCCTCACCTTCACCGACGCCAACGTGAAGCAGAAGTTCGCCTTCAAGCCCCTGCCGGCTGGACCGTCGGGACGCAAGAGCCCCATCAACGGCCTGTCCGACGCCATCTGGGCCGGTAGCAAGCATCCGGAGCAGGCCTGGAAGTGGGTCAAGTTCCTGGGGTCGTCCGACTGCCAGGACCGCGTCGCCCAACGCGCCGTGGTGTTCCCCGCCATCACCAGTGCCAGCGCGAAGGCTGATGCCGCACACCAGGCCCAGGGCCGTGACGTGCGCGCTTTCACCGGCGCCGCCAAGAACACCTTCCTGCTGCCCATCACGGAGCACGGCACCGAGCTCAACCTGATGGTCCAGGACGCCATCCAGTCCATCATCCTCGGCGACGCCAAGGCCGACGAGGGGCTGAAGGACCTGAACGACAAGGTCAACGCCCTCTTCAAGTAGCCGGTACGTCCGTCTGCTCCATCTCATGCGAGGACACTCATGGCCCAACTCCTGACCCTCGGCGACCGCACGTTCGGAGCCGAACTCGAGGGCAGCGCCATTCCACGGCTCGTCAACGGAGGCCTGCTGCTGCCACCGGGGCGAGTAGCGCTCCTGCACGGGCTCGGCGACGCGCTCTTCTACCGGCACGGGCACAATTCCTGGAGTCCCTGCGGGTGGCGACGTCTCTCCGACGTGCCTCTGCGCATCGCCAGCGCGGAGCGCCGCCTCACCGCTGATGACACGACTTGGGACGACCCGGGCCGACACCACTCATCGGCGGTCGCAGCTCTGGAAGGACCTGACAACCGGGTCCTGCTCCTCGGAGCCCTGGGCTTGGGCGTACCCCGGCTCGCCGCCGACCAGGACACCCTCGTCGGCTGGTACGAGTCAGGCGGGGCCCCGTGGTTTCTCGCGCACGGCGACGAGGACGAGGTCTTCGCCGCCTATGCGGAGCAACTCGGCGCACGCCTCGGGCGCAGCGCCAAACGGGCCGGCAACGTGTGGTGCAGCTGGTACGCCTACTACGAGAACATCACTGAAGACCAGCTCGCCAAGGACATCACCGCGCTGCGGGGCCTGCCGTTCGACGTGGCACAGATCGATGACGGCTGGGAGGAGCAGGTGGGCGACTGGGACGCCAACCGCAAGTTCCCAGCCGGGATGCGGGCACTGGCCGGCCGGATCACGGACGCGGGGCTGCGCCCCGGTCTGTGGCTCGCCCCGTTCATCGTCCACCCCGACTCCCAGACCGCGCGCAAGCGACCGGAGTTCCTGCTGCGCGATGCCGGGGGAGCGCCGGTCGTCGCGGGCCACAACTGGGGGACCGGGTACTGGACGCTCGACCTCACCCTGCGTTCGGTGCAGGAGCACCTGCGGGAGACCATCCACCGGGTGGTCCACGAGTGGGGGTTCAGCTACCTCAAGCTCGACTTCCTCCAGGCCGGCACCGCGCCGGGGTCCCGCTTCGCCGACGTGGACCGCGAGGAGGCGTACCAGGCCGGCCTGCGCGCCATCCGCGAAGCAGCGGGGGACGAGGCCTACCTGCTGGGCAGTGGCGCCCCGCTGCTGCCCTCACTCGGCCTGGTCGACGGGCTGCGCAGCGGCCCCGACGTCGCCCCGATGTGGGACCACTACGCCACCCAGGACCCCTCCGACGCCCTTGCCCGCAACGCCGTCGTCAACACCCTGCACCGTCTGTGGCACGCGCCCCTGCTCGAAGTCGACCCGGACGTCGTGTACTTCCGCAGCCGTCTCAACCTGCTCACCGAGCAGCAGCAGAGCTGGCTGCGCGACCTGGCCGACATCTGCGGCTTCCGCGCGATCTCGGATCCACCCGGCTGGCTGCGCCCCGACGAACTGGAGGCGATGACCCACTACCTCGACCACCGGCCCGACATCCGCAAGCTGGGCCGCTACCGGTTCTCGCTCGACGGGCGCGAGGTCGACTTCACCCCGGCGGTAGACCCCGACGCGGAGCAGGTGTATCCGATCGCCTGAGCCCGGCGCGCAACCGGACTTAGTAAACTGCGTAGCATTATTAAGTGGTGGTACGCGCTTTTCAGAAGGGCACAGCATGGCGATGAGCGGAACAGATCTCTCCCGGATGCGGGAGATGAACCAGCTGTCCGTCCTGTGGGCCCTGCGCGGCACCCCGCCCTCGACCGTCACCGAGCTCGCGGGCCGCACGGGCCTGTCCAGGCCCGCGGCGGACGTGCTCGTGCAACAGCTGGTGGCCGACGGCTGGGCGGAGGTCGAGGAACCGGGGGCCAGCAGCACGGTGGGGCGGCCCGCCCGGCGCTACCGCTTCCGCGCCAACGCCGGACATGTGCTCGGCATCGACATCGGCGTGCACAAGATCCTCGTCATGCTCTGCGACCTGGAGGGCAACCTGGTCCGCTCCCTGCGCCGCCCTGCCGACCCGCAAGCCGGTCCCACCGAGCGGCTCGCGGCGGTGGACCAGACCATCGACAACGTGCTGCGTGAGGCCGGCATGGCGGCCAGCGACATCTGGGCGATCACTGTGGGAGTGACCGGCCCGGTCGACGAGAACGGGCGCAGCATCATCTCCACCCACTTGCCGGGGTGGAGCGAGGCCGATCCCGTCGCCCATCTGCGGACGCGGTTCACCTGTCCGATCCGGGTGGAGAACGACTGCAAGCTCGCCGCGGTCGCCGAACGCTGGAAGGGCGTCGCCCAGGACGCCGACGACATCGTGTACCTGCTGGCCGGGCTGCGCACCGGCGCGGGCCTCATCATCGACGGCACCCTTCGTCGCGGTCACGGCGGTGTGGCCGGAGAGATAGGGGCACTCAAGGCCGTGCGGTGGCTCAACGCGCCAGAGCACCTCGCGTCCTACCCCGGAGTGCCGTCGGGCGCCAAACCCGGCGAGGCCGCCGCCTGGGTGTTCCAGGCCGCACGGGAAGGCGACAGCGCGGCGAAGACCGCAGTCCAGCGTTACATCCGCGACCTCGCTGTCGGCGTCGCCGCCCTCGTCCTCACCCTCGACCCGCAGATCGTCGTCTACGGCGGCGGGTTCTCCCGTTCCGCCGACCTGGTCCTCGATCCGTTGCGCAGTGAACTCGCCAAGCACTGCCTGCGCGTGCCGGAACTGCGCGCCTCCACCCTCAGCGACGAAAGCGTCGCACTGGGCGCCCTGCGCCTCGCGCTGGACCAAGTCGACAACACACTGCTCAGCAGCCAGCTCGCCGCGCCTGTGGCACCCCAGTTTTCCTGACGCTGTGCTTGCCGAAAACTCCGTCCGTGCTGGTCAGGCTGCGCGGCGATACTCGTTGAGGATGCCGCCCGGTCGTCGGTGCCGGCGGATGTCGAAGTCGGTGTTCTGGGCTTGGTGCGTCGTCGGCTGTGGGAATGCGTGTAGTGCCCGTCCAC
>JASLAV010001052.1 GCA_030146905.1 Lentzea sp.
CGCCCAGCACCACCAGCGCGGGCACCAGCGGCAGCTCCTCCGCGGCCGACGGCGCCGCCGCTCCCGTGAGCAGCAGCAGGCCGCACGCCATCACCGCCAGCACCACGACCTCGACGCGCCGGATGCGCCAGCCGAGCAGCAGCACGCCGACCACCGTCGCCAGCCCGACCGCGCACGAGGACCCCGCCTGCACCAGGTACAGCGGCAGCTCCTCGCGGGCGAGGAAGGCGAACCCGAACCCGCCGAGCTGACCGGCGAAACCCAGCAGGTACAGGCGATCCGACGCCAGGCGCGCGAGCAGCCCCACGCCGGTGCCGGGACGCTCGTCCGCCCTGCGCGCGGCGACGGTCTGCGCGACTATCCCCAGCCCGTACAACACGGTGGACACGGCTAGCGCCAGATGACCGGACACGCGGAACTCTCCGTTGGTTTCGGCGAAACACGCTTCGGCGCGCGCCTCAGATGAGCGCGCACACTACGACGCCTAGGCCGCAACACTTTCGAGCGATATCCCGGGCAACGCTTTCGAGTGAACGTGAGCGGTGAACGCCCGGGAAGGTCAAGATCGATGAAGTACCTTGCCGCCGTGCGGGAAACGAACACCGTGACGATCGTCTGCGGAACCAGGCCCGAACTGATCAAACTCGCGCCGCTCGTCGACCACTTCGGCAGCGCGTGCACCATGATCTACACCGGCCAGCACTACGACCGCTCGATGTACTCGCTCATCCGCCGTGATGTGCCGGAACCGGGCGGTTTCCACGAGCTGCGCCTCGGAGGCCTGCGCAGGGGCGACCAGCTGGGTCGCGCCGTCGCGGCCGTCGACGAGGTGCTGGCGGAGCAACGCCCGGCGGCGGTGATCGTCCAGGGCGACACGACCTCCGCTCTCGCGGGAGCGTTGGCGGCCAACGCCTGCGACGTCCCGCTGGTGCACGTCGAGGCGGGCCTGCGCAGCTACGACCGCGCGATGCCCGAGGAGCACAACCGCGTGGTCATCGACCACCTCGCGGACCTGTGCTGCGCGCCGACGTCGCTGAACCGCCACAACCTCCTCGCGGAAGGGGTCGCGGACAGCAGGATCGTCGTCACCGGCAACACCGTCGTCGAGGCGCTGGCGCACGCGTTGCCGGGCCAGGACGAGGAGAACGCGGTGCTGTCGGGCCTGGGCCTGACGCGCGACCGCTACGTGCTGGCGACGCTCCACCGCCCGGAGAACGTGGACGACGCGCGGAACCTCGAGACGATCCTGCGCGAGCTCGGCGGGTTGCCGCTGCCCGTGGTGCTGCCCCTGCACCCGAGGACCGCGGGGCGGGTGAGCGCGTTCGGGCTGGAGGGGTTGCTGCGCGGTCTCCACGTGGTCGAACCGCAGCCGTACCGGACCTTCCTGGCCCTGGCACACGGTTCCGCCGTGGTCGTGTCGGACTCGGGCGGGATCCAGGAGGAGGTCAGCGTGCTCAAGCGGCCCGTCGTGGTCGTCCGGCGCAGCACCGAACGGCCGGAGATCGAGGGCACGTTCGGCACGCTCGTTCCCCCGGGACCGCTGGTGGGCGGCGCGGTCCTGCCGTGGCTGGACGACGTCGCGGCACACCGGACGGCGTTGCGGGAGATCGCCTCGCCCTACGGCACGGGCTCGCCGTCGGAGCAGATCGCCGGTGCCGTGCGGCAGATGGTCGGGCAGCCCGTTCCCGTGGGAGTCGCGGGCTGAAGCCTGTGCCGAGTCCCGTCCGGCTCGCGTCGGGCGGGACGTCGGCACAGACCTCGGGATGGTGTGGCCGCGCCCCCCTTGCCTGCCGCGGCCACACCGGGATCAGAGCCGCACCAGGTTCGTGCGGTGCTCCGGTTCTGTTCCCCCGGAGGGACTCTTGTCCGGCATGGACGAGCGCAGTGCCCGTCCGTTCGCGAGGATCGACTGCCAGGTGTCCCACACGGCGATGAGAGCTGCCGACAGCACCACGGCGACGGCCACGGCGAGGACGCCGTCGGCGTCGAGCAGCACGACCGCGGCGACGATCGCCCACAGTTCGACGGCGGTGAAGACGACGGCGTACACCACCCGTTCCGTGTGCTTGCGCCGTGCGCGCCGCATCTGCTTGCGGGAGTCGGTTTCCGGCAGAGTGTGGCGCTTCATGACGGCTCCTGGGTGAGTGTTCTTCGTCGATGTCCCAAGGAAAGCCCTGACGGACGGGAACGTCTGCGTCAGATGCCACACAGCTTGCGCAATTCGTCCTCGCGAAGAATCTTGATGCTCGTGCGGCTGGTGGCGATGATGCCCTCGTCCCTGAGGGTCTTCAACGCCCGCGCGAGCGTCTCCCTGGAGATGCCGGCGATGCCCGCGAGCTCGCGCTGGCTGAGCGGCACCGTGGAGATCATGTCGTTCGCCCCGCGGTGCGCGAGGTCGAGCAGCACCGCCCCCACGCGGGACAGCGACGGCCCGGTCCGCAGGTCCTGCTGCTCACCCGCTGCCCGCTGCCGCGACACCACGACCCGCAGCATCGCCCACGCGATCCCGGGATGCGCACCGCACAACCTCTTCAGCGATCGCGCGTGGATCACCATGCCCTTCACGGGATCCACGGCCGTGAGAGTGGCGGAGCGGCGTCGCCCGTCGATGGCGGAGAGCTCACCGATGATCTCGCCGGGCCCCCTGACCGCGACCACGGTCTCCTCGCCGTTGAGGGTGAACCGGCTGACCTTGACCCGGCCGCGCGACACCAGCAGCACGTTGCGCGACTCGTCACCCTGGTGGCAGATCACCGATCCCGGCTCGAACGCCACGCGCGTCGCCGCGGCTTCCAGCGCCGTGCGATCGGGCTCTTCGAGCATCCCCCAGAAGGACTGGTCGATCCCCATGCTTCCATGATTCACGCACCAGAACGTGGGGTGATGCCCCGATCGATCTAAATCTTGGACTTCCCAACGGTGTTCGCCGTGGCCTGGAGCGGCCGGCCGTGGTTTTCCCTGGTCCTATCGGATGATTTTCGCCTCTGGTCTGGAATTCGCCGCGTGCCGACGGCCGCGGCGGCGGCCACCAGGCTGATCATCACCAGCCCGAAGCTCACGAGGCCGAGCACGACGACGATGCCGCCGTGCAGCACCACCGCGAGCGCCAGTCCTGCGCGTCTTGCCCGGGCATTTGCGAGCACGCACACCACGATCGCCGATTCGAGGAGAACGGTTCCCCAGGTGATCGCGGTCAGGAGAACACCTGATTGCAGTAGTGGCGCGAGTCCGG
Source organism: Lentzea sp. (assembly GCA_030146905.1). Next base: position 3,233 of record JASLAV010001052.1, read on the forward strand.
GAGTGACGCCGAAATACGCGTCCTGCGTCACGTGGTGCATCGCGGTTCCGTCGCGCCATTCCGGTTCCACCGCTTTGAGCCAGACCGCCTGTCCGTAGACGATGACGACCTGCAGGCGGATCATCCAGTGGGAGACGAAGGCGGCGCCTCTCCACCATTCGGGCAACGGAGTCGCGGGGCGCGTCCAATGCCAGACCCGATCATCACCGAGGCACAGCGGAATGAGCAGCAGGGTGACGATCCTGGCCACGTTCTCGCCGCCATTGGGCACGTGGATCGCCACGGCCAGGCTGAACGTGACGTACCAATGCGGAATGCACGTCCAGCGCGGCCGAAACCCCGAAACGACGAGTACCAGCACGGCGATCGTCGCGAACCGGAAAATCATCTGCGCCGCGGAAGAGGAGCCGGCGCACCACAGCGACAGCGCCCTCACGCCGTCGCAACGAGGTCCGGACGGCCCGTTGGGAACGACGGGGAACAGGTCGGAGTCCGAGGTGAACACGAGCACGGTCAGTTCCGCGGCCGCGACGAGCGAGCGGGCGGCGCCGAGAGTGGCGGTCCGGGGCTCGAACGCGAGCGCGCGAGCTACCGCGGTGCGCACTGCAGTTCCACCACAGCGACGCGGACGACGTGCCGGACCGGTGCGGACCGGCTGGGGCGTTCAGCGGCGAACACCGTGGGGCCGCACGGCACGTCAGGTGAGAAGTAGCTGGCCAGAGGCATCTTCGGTGCCTGGGAGACGACGGTGGCGCAGTCGGGGACCGTTGCTCCCGCACAGTCCCGCCAGTGCGACGCGGGAAGCTCGTCCACCGTCGCGAGCAGCCGGACGAGGTCGGCGTAGGCGCGGCGGTCGAGGCCCGCCAGGTGGTCCCGGTCACCCGCGGTCCGGGTGATCGGGACGAACGTGCCGGCACTGCCGTCGTGGTGGTACGCGACGATGAACTCGCGCTCCGCCGCGTTGGTGAAGACCCGCATTCCGACGGGCCAGAAGGGGCGGAACGCCTCGCGCTGGGCGCTGATCCGGTGCCCGACGACGTCGGCGGGCAGCTGGACGGCCGTGGCGGCGAGGAAAACCAGTCCGAGCGCGGTTCCCGTGAAGATCATGCCTTTCG